>JAFZPO010000194.1 GCA_017550305.1 Clostridia bacterium | reverse complement strand
TGTTATTGCAGTAGCGGACGTAATCAAGGAAGACAGTCCGCAGGCAGTTGCTGAACTGCGGAATATGGGTGTGCGTGTCGTAATGCTCACCGGTGATAACGAGCGGACGGCCCAGGCGATCGGCAGACAGGCAGGCGTTGACGAAGTCATTGCCGGCGTGCTGCCGCAGGGCAAGGAGAGCGTAATCCGCCGTCTGTCCAAGCAGGGACGTGTGGCGATGGTAGGCGACGGTATCAATGATGCCCCTGCCCTGACAAGGGCGGATATCGGTATTGCCATCGGTGCGGGAACGGACGTTGCCATTGATGCGGCTGACGTAGTGCTTATGCACAGCAGACTCAGTGATGTACCTGCTGCGATCCGGCTTAGCCGCGCTACGCTGCGTAACATTCATGAGAACCTCTTCTGGGCTTTCATTTATAACGTGATCGGTATTCCGTTGGCAGCCGGTGCGTTCATTCCGCTCTTCGGCTGGACACTGAACCCTATGTTTGGTGCTGCGGCCATGAGCCTGTCCAGCTTCTGCGTCGTGTCGAACGCGCTGCGCCTGAACCTCTTCCGCGTGCATGATGCCAGCCATGACCGTCCGATCAAACACAGTAAGAGCATTCCTGAACAACATTCATTTGAATACCGGCTCAGGATCGAAGGCATGATGTGCCCGCACTGTGAGGCGACGGTCAGCAAGGCCCTGGAAGCAGTTGACGGTGTTGTATCTGCGCAGGCCGATCATGAGCAGGGGATAGCCTCTGTACAGGCAAGCCGTCCGCTGGATACTCAGCTGCTGTGTGAGGCTGTTGAGCATGAGGATTATTCCGTAATAGAAATCATTGAGATCTGATAATGAAGATGTAAGCACAGGATCCCCGCTATAAACCAAGACGCACTTGTTCACCTGAGAACAGTGAAAAGTGCGTCTTTGTTGTTTGGATCTTTTTGTGTCCTGTCAGCAGCGATAAGATACTTCCTTATGCTTTGATAAAGCGGTTCCGCGCTTCTGCATCGGTAAATAGATCGTCACTGAGCAGGTATTCACCAAGTGTATAGGAGAAGCGCAGCAGATCGCCCTGGATACGCAGCGGGAATACGGCAGTCAGGTTCTGAGTTTCAAAAGCAAAATCGTTTTCATAGCCGATATCGCGTAGCGCCTTCACAGTCTGCGGCCAGTTGATGGTGCCCATGAACGGAGCCACATGCTCATCCCTGCCAGCAGCGCTGTTGTCGTTGATATGCGTTGCCTTGAGGCGGCTTCCGAGCTTGTACACGCAGTCTGCAGGCGCAAAACCGGAGGCATGCGCGTGACCGGTATCCAGGCAGGCGCCTACATAGGTGTTGTCCAGGGCATCGACCAGTGCATTCAGTGTATCGATGTTGGCAAAGATCGAAGGGATCCTTCCCAGCGTATTCATGTTCTCGATCGCCATACCAATACCATGGTCAGCATAGAACGCAGCCCAGCGTTTGAAATAAGCAAGATTGGCATCGAAAACGGCTTTATCTTCAAGCGGCTTGCCATCCTGAACATAATTGCTGGGATGTACGACCAGCCATTCAATTCCAAGTATCTGCGCAGCCAGCACGCTGCGGCGCATCAGCTCTTCACCGTCTTCACCGCCGGGCACGCCACCCTTTTCGACCGGTCCGTTTACTGACCAGTAGGCATGGCCCTGGCGGAACTGCACGCCGATATCATCTGCCTGACGCCGCCAGTCCTTCACCTGTTGTTCCCAGTTGTCTTCGGTCATAGGCGCAAAACGTTTGCCGCGGCGGCTGCAGCCGCACAGGTTTGCGTCCAGATAACGGTAACCCGCGGCTGCGAGCGCGCTGATGGCATGCGGCATGGATACCATGTACGGAAGCCGGGTATCAAAGTTCATCAGGTTGGTGGATGTTGAAAGGCGCATGTTCGTTCCTCCTTATTGCGCATGGCACCAGGCCATGCTGCTGGATTGTTCAAATCATCTTAATAACGGCGGCTGCCTGTCTGGCGCTCATCGCAGACATCATAGAGTTCAAGCGGATACTGTTTGAGATACCGCTGCCGCCAGTGCCATTTCATATCGCGGAGATTATACCAGCGTGTATTGCTTATATTGCCATATTCTTCGGCCAGAGCCCGGACGGAAGGGAACGCACTGTAGTATGTGTCATCAAGCGCTTCGGCTTCTGCGATCAGGACTGAGGGATCCTCCGCTTCATAGCGGCAGATGTTCTCCGGGGTCAGTGAGAGCAGCAGCGAGCGGTGTGTTTCTTCCTGCAGCTCATCGCTCTGCAGCCATGCTCTCTCTGAACGGTAGATGGAAGAATTCATCCGTGAGCGGATGGACTCAGGCAGATTGTCATAATCATCCTGTGCAAAGCGTATAGGCTCCAGCACGATCCCGCGGCCTTCGGAATGCGGGACAAAGAAGCGGATATTCTCCATGCCAGTATTCTGCAGCATGGATAACAATGCTTCTGCCTGAGACGCGTTTTCGTGTGAGAGCGGGATCCCGGCACTGACCATGAGCCCGTTTCCGAGCGCTGCCCTGACAGTCCTGAGCATCAGGTCATAATCGCCTTTTCGCGCAGCAAAAGCATCATGGTATGCAGGCAGGCCATAGAAGGTGAAGTTGAGGTGCTCTACGCCATGCTCTGCCAGAAGTGTGGTCAGTGAAGCGAGCTGCATATCATCCCGCATGCGCATGCCGTCCATTTGCAGATAATGCGCACCGACGGAATCAATGCTGCAGAGAAATTCCAGCACATGGACAAGGTCCGGATGCTCCATGGAAAAACCATATGAGAAATGAAAACTGATTTCCGGACGGTGTTCCCTGAGCCACTGGAACCAGCGCAAGGCTACGCATTCAGAGCGTGCATAGTCCGCGCCAATCAGATGGCCATCCCAGCCGAGCAGGCAGTACCGGCAGCGGCATGCGCAAGGGGCACAGAGCGTCTGCATGATGATGCTGTCTGTTTGCATTGTTTCCTCGCAAAAAGAAGGGGGAGAGCTGTGGTGAGCATCTCCCCGAATTAGGCTTGATTCTTATTCGTCCTTGGCCCAGTAGAGTACGGCCTTGACGGCACGCTCCCAGCCATGCAGCAGCTGCGCGCGGCGGTCGGCATCCATGGCGGGAACGAACTTCTTTTCAACATGCCATCCGGCAGCGGTCGCGGGCAGATCAGGATACACACCTACGGCAAGACCGGCCAGCAGCGCGGCGCCGAGTGCTGTCGTTTCCAAAACGGCGGGACGTTGGATCGCGACGCCTGCGATATCAGACTGGAACTGCATCAGGTAATCATTGGCGGTAGCGCCGCCATCCACGCGCAGAGCAGCGGGCTTTTCACCAATATCCTGAGCC
>JAFZPO010000193.1 GCA_017550305.1 Clostridia bacterium | reverse complement strand
CAGGCTGCCTCGTTTCTTCAGGCAGCTGCAATGATGTTTTCAGCGCATTCCTTTATCATAAGGGATGCCTTCAGCTTTGGGAGCCGCGCTGTTCTTTGAAAACAGTATCAGCACGATCAGTGAAATGATATAGGGCAGCATATTGTATACTGTGCTGGGCAAATTGAGGCGCGTAAGCAGATCGAATCCTGTATAAACATTGCTCAATGCTCTGAAGAATCCAAAGAGCAGCGCGGCAAGCGCAATGCGGTATGGTTTCCAGCTGCCGAAGATCATAACGGCAAGGGCCAGGAACCCAAAGCCCGCTACTCCGTTTTCAAACTTCCATATTGATACGCCTGCGAGGATATAGCACAGCCCGCCCAGACCTGCCAGTGCGCCGGAGATCAGCACGCCGCACCAACGCATTTTGTAAACACTGATCCCGACCGAAGCCGCGGCCTGGGGGTGTTCACCGCAAGCCATCAGCCTGAGGCCGAAGCGGTTTTTATAAAGAACGAGGTATACAAGGACCACTGCGATCAGCGCAACCAGCATAAACCAGTTGAATTCAAAGCCATTGATATTGATAATAAACAGTTTTCGGGCGGCAATATACTCGATCTCGGATGAATGGTTATCAGGATTGGCTGCTGTATTGATCGCTTTTACAAGCACGGTCGCGGCCGCAGTAGCCAAAAGGTTCATGGCTGTGCCGACAAGGGTCTGGTCTGCCTTGAAATGGATAGCGGCTATACCCAGCAGGCATGAATACGCCATACCGGACAACAAGGCTGCAAGCATGGCAATCAAAACCATAACGAGGGCCGAAGAAGTGTTCAGGGATCGCATTACAAGAGCCCCGCCGAGCGCACCTATAACCATGATGCCTTCAAGTCCCAGGTTGATCACGCCCGAATGTTCCGATATACAGCCGCCCAGGGCGACCAGAAGAAGAACGGAGGCGAAAATGAGTGTATATTGTATGAGAAGCAGCATTATTGTTTCGCCCCTTTCTTTTCTTCACTCTTCGCGAGCCAACGTTTCATAGTCAGCTTGATAAAGAGCACAAAGCCGCACAGGTAGATGATCACCGAGGAGATCACATCGGAGATCTGAGAGGAATAGAAGTTTGTATTCACGTACTGACCGCCGTCAGAAATATGCTGGATGAAGAATGAAGAAAAGATCGCACCGATCGGATGAAGTCCGCCAAGGAATGCTGCGGCGATCCCGTTAAATCCCATCGAAGGCACGGAAGACTGGGTGCATTCCCAACGCATATAACCCGTCTGATACAGCAATGAAGCGCCGAGACCGGCCAGAGCACCGGAAATGACCAGGGTAAGGATGATGTTTCGGTTTTGAGCCATACCGGCATAACGCGCCGCATTTTTATTGTTTCCTGTAGCCTTCAGCTCATAACCGAGTCTGGTCTTGCTGAGAATGATCCAGACTGCGACAGCAACGATGACAGTCAGAGGCACAGCGATCGTGACGTTCGTATTGCCGTTGAACAGTTTTTCAAGTCCAAGTGTGGGCAGCATGGAACCCGGATTCTCTTTATTGAGGTAGAGGGTGTAAGGACTTGCTATCTCTTTTACATTGGTCAGGATCGTATTGGCCGAGTACAGGGCTATCCAATTCAGCATGATGCCGGAAATAACTTCGTTCACATTGCAGTATGCTTTAAGCACACCCACGACAGCGCCGAATAAACCGGCGCAGATCATTGCGAGGAGCATGCAGGGCAGCCAGCTCCATTTCCAGGCAAGAGCAGCGTAGAGGCACGCGCAGGCGCCCGCTACATACTGGCCGGCAGTACCGATGTTGAACAAACCGACTTTATATGAGAAAAGGATGCTCAGAGAGCACAGCACCAACGGCATCGTTTTGGCCAGGGTGTTTCCAAACTGCTTTAACCTGCTGGCAGGACGGCTCCAGGTAAAGAAATTCTTAATGACATTCAGTATGGACTCCCCGGCGCCTTCCGGATTTATGAACAGCAGAACAACATACCCGATCAGAAGGCCGATCAAAATGCAGATTATTGATGCAAGGAACGCCTGCACTCCTTCATTCTTCAATACTTTTCTCATGTGTCCTTCACCTCATCCCTTTTCGCGCCGGCCATATACAGACCCAGCTCTTCCTGGGTGGTCTTCTTCGGGTCAAGTTCACCGACGATCTCACCCTCATACATGACCAGTATCCGATCGGGCACGTCCATGACCTCATCCAGCTCCAGAGAGATCAGCAGCACTGCTTTTCCGGCATCACGCTGTGCGACAAGCTGTTTATGGATATATTCTATCGCGCCGACGTCCAGACCGCGCGTTGGCTGCACTGCGACAAGCACTTCGGGCTGTTTATCGATCTCGCGGGCGATAATGGCTTTCTGCTGATTGCCGCCCGACATGGACCGGGCCGGCGTTAAAGAACCCTGGCCTGACCGTACGTCGAATTTATCGATGAGTCCGTCCGAATACTCACGGATATTTTTATGACGGAGAAAGCCGATCCTGTTCGTAAAACGGGATTCGAAATATGTCTGCAGCACCATATTGTATTCAAGAGAATAATCAAGAACGAGTCCGTATTTGTGGCGATCCTCGGGAATGTGGCTCATTCCGGAAACGGAACGTTTTCTGATGGAGGTTTTTGTTATATCTTTGCCATCCATGATGATCTGTCCGCTCACAAGCGGTTCCAGTCCCGTTATTCCGTAAACCAGTTCTGACTGACCGTTTCCATCGATACCGGCAATACAGACGATCTCTCCGCGTCTCACTTTAAAGGACACATCCTTGACCGCGTTGTTTTTATGAGCCTTTGATGCAACTGTCATGTGCTTGACTTCAAGCACCGGTTCACCGGGAACTGCAGGCTGTTTATCAACATGGAAATTGACATTGCGGCCAACCATCATGGCGGACAGTTCTTCCATGGTGGTGTTTCTGGTTTCTACTGTGCCAATATATTTCCCCTTTCGAAGGACAGTGCAGCGATCTGCTACGGCCATGATCTCGGCCAGCTTGTGACTGATGAACAGGATGGATTTGCCTTCAGCGGCAAGATTCCTCATGATCTGCATCAATTCTTCGATCTCCTGAGGAGTCAGCACTGCGGTGGGCTCGTCGAAAATCAGGATCTCATTATCCCGGTAAAGCATTTTCAGGATCTCCGTGCGCTGCTGCATACCGACGGTTATGTCCTCGATCTTCGCATCGGGATCGACCTGGAGTCCGTATTTTTCCGAGAGTGCCAGCACTTTTTCCCGGGCTTGCTTCTTTTGAAGAAAACCAAGAGTGCCCACCGGTTCGACACCCATTATGATGTTGTCGAGCACCATGAAGCATTCGACCAGCTTGAAATGCTGATGCACCATTCCTATGCCCAGGTTGTTCGCGTCATTCGGATCGTTGATCTTAACTTCCACTCCGTCCTTTTTGATCGTACCTTCCTCCGCTT
>JAFZPO010000192.1 GCA_017550305.1 Clostridia bacterium | reverse complement strand
GGCGCCTATCTGGAGATCTGGAATGACGTCTTCATGCAGTATAACAAGCAGAAGGACGGCACCTTTATCCCCCTGGAACAGAAGAACGTGGATACGGGCATGGGCCTCGAGCGTACCATCTGTGTCCTGAATGGTAAATCCAGCGTTTATGAGACGGACGTATTCGCGGATATCCTTGCCAAGATCGAAGAACTGTGCGGCAAGAAGTATGATCCTGACGACGAGAACACCCGTGCCTTCCGTATCGTAGCCGATCACATGCGCACCGCCACCTTCATCATCGGCGATCCTCGCGGCATCGGCCCCTCCAATGTCGGCCAGGGCTATATTCTTCGCCGTCTGATTCGCCGTGCCGTGCGTTACGGCATGAAGCTGGGTCTGGGCGAAGGCTTTACCGCCAAGGTCGCACAAGTCATCATCGATCAGTACAAGGGCGTGTATCCGGAACTGGAGCAGAACGCCGCATTCGTACTCGAGCAGCTGGCTCTTGAAGAAGACCGCTTTGCGCGCACGCTTAAGCAGGGCGAAAAAGAATTTGAAAAAGTTCTTTTCAACATCAACCGTACCCGTTCTGCCATGGATAAGATCCTGGAGGATGATACGCTGGCTGCTGCGGAAGAAGCTGTCAAAACGCATGTACTTCGTCCCCAGCCCGATATGCTTGCCGCTATCGAGGCTGTAAAGGCCGGTGATATTGAAGGCGTCAAGCGTGAATGTGCAGCTATCCGCGATCGTCAGACCGTAATCGACGGCCGCAGTGCTTTCAAGCTCTATGACACCTATGGTTTCCCCATCGAGATCACCAAGGAACTGGCTGCCGAGCATGGCCTGACCGTAGACGAAGATGACTTTGCAAAGCGCTTCGAGCAGCATCAGGCTACCAGCCGCAGCGGAGCTGAACAAATCTTCAAGGGTGGTCTGGCTGACCATAGTGAGCAGACCACGTGCCTGCATACCGCAACGCATCTGCTGCAGGCCGCACTGCGCAAAGTCCTGGGTGACGAAGTGCATCAGAAGGGCAGCAACATCACTGCTGAGCGTCTGCGTTTTGACTTCACGTTCGGCCGTAAGGTTACACCCGAAGAACTGACACAGGTCGAAAAGCTGGTCAATGAAGCCATCGAAGCCAATGTCCCGATTACTATGGAAGAAATGACCGTTTCTGAAGCTAAGGCACAGGGTGCCATGGGCTTGTTCGAGAGCAAGTACGGGGAGATCGTCCGCGTCTATACGATGGGTCCATATTCCAAGGAAATCTGCGGTGGCCCGCATGCTGACCGCACAGGCGATCTGGTATCGTTTAAGATCATGAAGGAAGAAGCTTCCTCCGCCGGTGTGCGCCGTATCAAAGCGACTATCGGACGCAAAGCTGAATAAAACGCAGGGGGATGCAATTGCATCCCCCGTTTTGACTGTTATGAAAGACTTTTATGATGTCCCGACGCTCTCGCAAACCGGATCTAAACATCCGGTCTGGGTTCATGTACCCGCATCCCGCTCTGCCGCAAACAGAACATTGCTTCTGGCAGCGCTGGCAAACGGCGAAAGTGTTCTGCGTGGTTTTCCTGTAATGGATGACACGCAGGATATGCGAAACGCGTTAAGCGCATTGGATGTCAGGGTCATCGAATGTCCGGAAGGTCTCCGTGTACAGGGCTGCGGCGGGCATTGGCCAAACCAGCAGGCGGTACTGTCATCAGGACGTTCCGGTACCGCAGCACGTTTTCTCACTGCTGTCCTAGCCCTCTCTGATGGAAACTATACCCTGGATGCCGACGATCAAATGCGCCGCCGTCCCATGATACCACTTCTGAATGCTTTGAGGAGCGCCGGCGCACAGATTGAACACATGCTTGAGGGAAGCAGTTTTCCTCTCAGCATCACCGGCCGCGGGCATACGGACATACCACTGCGGATGCAGATCAACATCAAAGAAAGCTCACAGTACCTGAGTGCCCTGCTGCTGGCAGCAGGAGCTACCCGACAGCCTGCAGAAATCATCTCCAGCGGCTCACACAGCACCAGCTTTGTGGATATGACACTTCGCACAATGGCGGAATTCGGCATTTCCGTACAAAAAAAAGGGTGTGCAGAGCACACAGTGTATTCACTCCATGCAGCAGGCGGTTACAGTTCAGGAACATACCAGATCGAGCCTGATCTGTTATCAGCCTGTTACTTCTTCGCTCTGTCTGCTTTGCTTGGTACGTCAGTTGGTGTTTACGGAACCAGCCTGGATTGCATGCATCCTGGCATCGCTTTTCTTTCCATCCTGGCGCGTATGGGCTGCACATATGAACAGCTGCCCGAAGGGATCCTTTTTCACGGCCCTGAAAACGGGCATCTTTCAGGCGGTTTTTCGGCTGACCTGTCTTCCTGCGCGGATCATGCCCTGACACTGGCAGCGCTGGCATCCTTTGCGGATGCACCTGTTACAATGACAGGTATTGCGCATATCCGGGCTCAGGAAAGCGACCGTGTTCTCAACATCGTGCAGAATCTGGCAGCGCTTGGAGGCCATGCAGAAGAGGCAGTAGACAGTGTGACGGTCTTCCCTGCTAATCTGCATGGCGGCATCGTCGATCCAATGGACGACCACCGTGCCGCCATGGCATTCTCGCTTATCGGGACCCGAATCGCCGGAGTACGCATTCAGCATCCTTCATGCTGCACAAAAACCTTTCCCGGTTTCTTTGAAGTGCTGGATGATGCCCTGCTTCAGCTGAGCGTTACCTGAAACACCATTACCTGACGCTTTCCGCGCAGATACATGTCATTATCCGGCGGAAGATCAACTGTTTCTATATAACTGGCTCCGGCATTCCTGCATGTGGCCGCAGAAGCAGCATTTGAAGGATCACAGGTAATATACAGATAGCCCATATCATGACGCGCGGCCAGCCTGAACATCAGCTTGCACGCCTTTGCTGCATAACCGTGGCCGCGGTATTCTTCATCCACGCAGTACCCGATATTTCCCCCGTAAT
>JAFZPO010000191.1 GCA_017550305.1 Clostridia bacterium | reverse complement strand
CGTATCATGAACGCACTTTATAATTATCTTAAAGATTAGTCGAAGGATTCCATCCGTGTCTGTGTCAGCGAGGGCTTGTAACATTCGCTGAGGGCGGTCTCGATAAAGAGCCTGTGTTCCATCTCGCGTGCAACCTCGCGATAGGCAGGATCGACAGCGAGGTTTTCGACCTCATCGGGATCTTCAGTCAGGTGGAAGAGCAGATACAATTCGCCTTGAGAATTAAACACGGCTTTCCATTCATGATCGGCGATCATTCTTTCTCCGCTGAGCTCAGAAAGGACCTGTGTGCGGTGCACGGTTGTTTCTCCCGCAAGCAGCGGGCAAAGTGAACGGCCGAATTGCGTATACTCAAGCACCTTGCCTGCGTATTCTGCCAGTGTGGGCCCGACATCGATCAGGCTCACAAGTGCGTCACTGACATGGCCGCCGCTGCGGGCAGTCTCGGGCGTACGGATGATGAGCGGGATATTGACGGCTCCACGGAAGAAATTCCGCTTATTGACAAATCCATGATCGCCATTCAGTTCTCCGTGATCGGAAGTGAACAGAACGACCGTATTCTCCCATTCGCCGCGAACCTTGATAGTATCGATTAGGCGGCCGATCCATTCGTCGATCAGCGTAACGCTGCCGGCGTAATTCGCGCGGATCTCTTTTGCCTGCTCGGGTGAACAGTGAATCTTGGGCATGTTATAGCGCTTGTCATATTCGCCGCGGGGACGCTCACCATGCTCGTGTACATCAGGAAGGGCAGGAGGCATATCCTCCGGCTTGTACATGCTCGCATAGGGCTCGGGTGCGTCCCATGGCTCATGTGGGCCGCCGAAGGAAACATGACAGAACCAGGGTTTGTTCCCACTGTAATTTTGCAGCCATTCAGCCCCGTGACGGCCGACATAGGTGTCATAATAGTCTTGCAGCGGCAGGGGAGAGGGCTTTGCGTGCGGGGTCTTTCCGCGCGCGGCCATGTCTTCACAGTATGCGTCGAAAAGTCCTTTTGCCTTCCACTCCTCGCCCATATATGTACGTGTCTTGCACTGCGCATGAGGACCGGAGATCTCATTGACAAAATCAAAGCCGTAACCATTCACATAGGATTCCATGCCGATCATGTTCCCGCGGTCGGCATGCAGATGGAGCTTACCGATGACAGCGGTATCATAGCCCTGATTGCGGATCTCCTTGCTCCACAGGTCGGCATCGGGATCAAGCACATATACTGTGTTATCCCATGCTGTAGTGGTATGCGGATACTTGCCGGTAAACAGGCTGATGCGTGCAGGCACGCACAGGGGCGCTGCAGTGTAGCAGTTCGTAAACAGTACGCCTTCCGCAGCCAGTGCGTCCAGGTTGGGTGTCAGACCGGGACCGCCGTTACAGTGCAGTGCATCCGCACGGAACTGGTCGGCCATGATGAACAGGATGTTGGGCTTACCCATGCTTATCTCCCTTCGTCCAGGAACCGGCATGCGTTCACTGCAGCGATTGTACCGTCAGCAGCAGCAGTTGTAAGCTGGCGGACTGTCTTATGGCGGCAGTCGCCTGCGGCCCATATGCCGCGTACACCTGCACCCAGGCTGTCGTCTGTCATCAGGAAACCGTTCTTATCCATGTTCAGAAGACCGGAGAATGCTTCGGTATCCGGGACACGGCCGATGGATACGAAAAGCCCCTGTACGGGCAGGGTCATGGTGGTTCCGTCCGCTGCCTGCAGTTTCAGACCGGTCAGACGGTCATCGCCTTCCAACGCAGAGATGCGCGTACTCGTCTGAAGAGTGATATTTGCACGGCTGCGCATAGCTTCGAGATCGCGCTGGTCGCAGGTGAAGTGATCAAGGTCCTGCAGGACCGTGACATGGCTGCAGAGGTCAGATAGGAAAACGGCTGCCTGTGCGGCAGTATTCCCGCCGCCCACAACTGCGACATCCTGGCCTTTATGAAAGGCGCCGTCACAGAGCGCGCAGTAGGAGATGCCGCGGCCGACCAGCTTTTCTTCCACGGGAAGCCCGAGAGGACGCGGGCGCGCGCCTGTGGCCACAATGACCGCGCGTGCTGTAAACTCACTGCTGCCTGCGGTCACGATAAAACCGTTTTCTGCAGGCTTTACGGTACTGACTTCTTCCAGTTCGACTTCACAGCCAAGGTCAAGTGCCTGCCCGAGCAGCGCGTCGGCCAGCGCATTCCCCGATACAGCAGGCAACCCCGGATAGTTATCTACCCGGGGAGAAGAAGTGATCTGGCCGCCGAAGGCGGATTTTTCAATGACGAGCACGCTTTTGCCTGCGCGCAGGGCGTATACCGCGGCAGTCAGGCCGGCCATACCGCCGCCGATGATGATCAGGTCTGTCATGTCATTATGCCTTTACGGCAGAGTGGTCGGCAATGTACTGCTTGATATTGCTGGCGTTAGGCACCAGGGTGACTTCGCCGTCGTGCAGTACGACCAGTGTGGGCGCCTGCATGACACCGTACTCGCGGGTCAGGCCTTCATGCTCTTCGGCATCGATGTTCTCATAGGCGATCCCCGCTTTTTCGAGCATCATCTTGGCCATGCGGCAGTTGGGACAGGTCTTGGTGGTGAAGAGCAGGAGACGGTCCTGGGCGGGAGTATCGATGCGCGTGGGCACACAGGAAACGCAGCCTTCCGCCAGCGGGCCCTGATGCGTCAGGTGCGAACGGTCGATGTTGTATACCTTGCGGTCTTTGAACTCCTGAGACTTGCCTGCGTTCCAGTTCTGTACGGGACGGTCATAACCGGTAATACGGCTGTAGACCTCGGTGACACCGCCGCACTGCGGGCAGGAGTAGTGCTCGCCGCTGATGTATCCGTGGTTCTTGCACACGGAATAGGTCGGGCTCATGGTGTAGTAGGGCAGGCGGTAGTTCTCGGCGATCTTGCGCACGAGCGTAGCCGCGGCACGCCAGTCGGGCAGTTTCTCGCCCAGGAAGGCGTGGAATACGGTGCCGCTGGTGTACAGGGTCTGCAGCTCATCCTGAACGTCCAGGGCGCTGAAGATATCTTCAGTATAGCCCACGGGCAGATGACTGGAGTTGGTGTAGTAGGGCGTGCCGTTCATATTGGCGGTCAGAATGTCGGGATACATCTCGACATCATGCTTGGCCAGACGGTAGCTGGTGGATTCGGCCGGGGTGGCTTCCAGGTTGTACAGGTCACCGTACTGCTCCTGATAGTCGCTCAGACGTTCACGCATGTGATTGAGGACATCGCGGGCAAACGCCTGCGTTTCGGGGTTCGTCAGATCTTTTCTGAGCCACTTCGCGTTGAGACCGGCTTCGTTCATGCCAACCAGGCCGATGGTGCTGAAATGGTTTTCCAGCGTGCCCAGGTAACGGCGGGTATACGGATACAGGCCTTCGTTCATCAGCTTGGTGATGACCGTACGCTTGATCTTCAGGGACCGTGCGGCTAGGTCCATCATATGATCCAGACGCGCGTAGAAGTCTTTCTCGTCCTCGGCCAGGTATGCGAT
>JAFZPO010000190.1 GCA_017550305.1 Clostridia bacterium | reverse complement strand
CGCCGTAGACCGGTAGCGGCTTGTCGTTCAGGCAGTTCGCGATCCTCAGCGGGATCAGCTTCTCCGGGAACTGGTACGGCCCGTAGTTATTGCTGCAGCGGCTGATCGTCACCGGCAGCCCGAACGTCCGGTGATACGCCTGCACGAGCAGGTCTGCCGAAGCCTTGGACGCACTGTAGGGACTGCTGGTGCGAAGCGGCGTCTTCTCCGTAAAGAAGAGGTCCGGCCTGTCCAGCGGCAGGTCGCCGTAAACTTCGTCCGTACCGACCTGGTGATAGCGCCTGATCCCGTACTTCCGGCAGGCATCCATCATCGTCTGTGTGCCCAGGATGTTCGTCTGCAGGAACACGCCGGGATCCTCGATGGAACGGTCAACATGGCTTTCCGCGGCAAAGTTGACCACGATATCGGGATGCTCTTCCTCAAACAGCCTGAACACCGCCTCGCGGTCGCAGATATCCCCGCGCACGAAGCGGAACCCCGGGTTCTCCATGACTGGAGCCAGGGTAGACAGGTTCCCCGCGTAAGTCAGCTTATCGAGGCAGACGATCCGGTCCTCCGGATGCTTCTCGATCAGATAGAAGATGAAATTGCTCCCGATGAATCCCGCGCCGCCGGTTACGATGATCGTCATAAGCGCACTCCCCTTATATCTGTCCGTATACAAAATTGCAGTCGCTGTCCGCAAGCAGCGGTGCGTTCATGTCCTTGGAAGAGAGCAGATCCTTACGGACCTCGCCCCAGTCGACACCGATCGCCGGATCGTCGAACCTGATCCCGCGGTCACATTCCGGGCTGTACAGGTTATCCACCTTATAGCAGAACTCGACATCGTCCGTCAGTGTCCTGAACCCATGCCCAAACCCGCGCGGGATATACAGCATGCGCTAGTTTTCCGCACTCAGTTCCACCGCGACCCACTGCCTGTAGGTCGGGCTACCCCTTCGGAGGTCTACCGTCACATCCAGGATGGCGCCCCTGGTCGCACGCACCAGTTTGGCCTGTGCGTAAGGCGCGTTCTGAAAATGAATACCGCGCAGGATGCCCTTCCGGGCAGAGTAGGATTGGTTGTCCTGAACGAAAACAGTATCGATCCCCAGGTCATGGAACGCCTGCTGATTGTAAGTTTCCATGAAATACCCGCGCTGGTCGCCGAACACCTTCGGCTCAATGATGCATACGCCCGGAAGCGCAGTGTCTATGCGGTTCATTATTCCTTCTCCCCATCCTGTGTATTCAGGACCTCGCGGATCAGGTAGCGCGGACGGTGCTTGGTCTCGGCATAGATTTTTCCGATATACTCGCCCACGACGCCGAGGCTGAGCAGCTGGATCCCGCCGATCAGCCAGATCGAACCCATCAGCGACGTCCAGCCGCTGTCCGCATGGCCGGTCAGTTTCGCGATCAGCGCCCACAGCAGCATGATCAGGCTGACGACAAACACGATCGCGCCTACATTGAGGATCATGCGCATGGGCTTGACGCTGAAGGATGTGATCCCGTCAAGCGCGAAGGCCAGCATCTTCTTGAGCGGGTACTTGCTCTCACCCGCAAAGCGTTCGCCGCGCGCATATTCCACAGTCGTCCATTTGTAGCCGATCTGCGGCACGATCCCGCGCAGGAAAAGGTTGACCTCGCCGAACTCAGCCAGTCCCTCCACCGCGCAGCGGCTCATGAGGCGGTAGTCGGCATGGTTGAACACGATATCCACGCCCAGCGCCTTCATCAGCTTGTAAAAACTCTCCGCCGTAAAACGCTTGAAGAACGTATCCGTCGTGCGCGAGGAACGCACGCCGTATACGACTTCAAACCCTTCATGGTACGCGTCGACCATGGCATCTACGGCATTCACGTCATCCTGCAGGTCCGCGTCCATCGAAATGATCATGTCCGCAAAGTTCACCGCGGTCATCAGTCCGGCCAGGAGCGCATTCTGATGCCCCCTGTTGCGCGAAAGGTCGACGCCTGAAAAAACCGGGTCTTCGGCATGCAGGCCCGCGATGATCTCCCAGGTTCGGTCCTTGGAGCCGTCATTGACGAACAGCACACGGCTGCGGGCGGAGATCTTTCCCTGCGCGGTCAGATCCTGAAGCTTCTCCCTGAGGCGCTTTGAGGTTTCAGGCAGCACGGCCTCCTCGTTATAGCAGGGGACTACGATATAAAGCGTACGCTCATCCCGCATCTTCTTCACCCTTCTTCTTTCTGAAAATAAACAGCTTGCTGAAAACGTAATTCAGTATGATCACTAGCACGTTCGAGGCGATCTTGACCGGCATGTCAGGCCAGTGCAGCACTTCGACGAACAGATGCATGATTCCAAGGTCCATCAAGCCCGTCGCGATCCTCGCGCCGAAGAAGCTGACGACTTCCCGCACGATACCGCCGAACGAGTTTTCCTTGCTCTGGAATACCCAGATCCGGTTCGTTATATAGGCTACAATCACTGCCAGCACCCACGCGACCGCCGTAGCCCAGTCCGTATCCATGCCCAGCCAGCGCGTGCAGACCCAGTAGGCAACGATATTGATCACGGTCGTCACGCCGCCGAAGAATACATACAGGATATACTCGCGGTATTTGCTGAATAAGGGCAGGATGAAATCCCGGCATTTATTATAGAGTCCCCTCATTGTTCCTCCCCTGTAACACCGCGCAGGATCTCCCGCACGGCACATTCTGAAAAGCGTTCCTCAAACAGCTGCAGCGCGTTTATCCGCATGGCTGTGTTCTCTTCTTCTGTCATTGCGCAGATCCGCGCTGCCGTTCCGCTCAGGTCGGCACGGTCGATCTCCATGCCTGCACCGTACTGCGCGAGCAGGGACCGCGTGTCTCCCGCGACCGTGTTCAGCAGTGGCAGTCCGCCTGTCAGGTAGTCCAGTGATTTCATGGTCAGCCCGATACAGACGCTGCGCTTCATCACATTGAGCCCGAAGTGGCATCTGTCGAATATGTTCTGCCGCGCTTCCGGATCGTATACCGCGCCATGGTACACCACTTCCGCGCCTGCCGCCTCGGCAGCCGCCAGAAGCTGTCCGCGTGCTTCGCCGTCGCCTATCACATGCAGTGTCAGCGGACGCAGCGCGGACATACGGCTGAACAGTGCCTGCAGCAGGTCGATGTCGATGATATTATTGATCGATCCCAGCCAGCACAGCGCCAGTCCTTCGCCCTCAGGCGCGGCAGTCTTCTTTACTGTCGCTTCGGGGCGGCACAGCGGCAGTGTCTGCACGTTCAGCCCGCGCAGTCTGTCCCCGAGCGTCTGCCGGTAGAGATCGCATTCCGCATAGATCAGGTCCGCGCTTGGCAGCGCGCGGTCGCGCAGGCGTCCCCATACTGCAAACGGCAGCGCAAGCAGGCGTTTGCCCATGCCGCTGGGGAAGGTCTCCGGCCACAGGTCATACAGGTCAAACACTAGGCGCACCTGCGGGTGCTCCTTTTTATACTGCGCCGCCTGCCTGCACAGGCTGTTGGGCGGCACGATCACATAGATCAGGTCCGGCTTCAGTTCGGCGATGCGCCGGAACGCATCACGCGCAAAACGCGCATGCGAACGGATGCGCGCCGTCGAAAGATTGCGCTGATACGGCAGTGTATGTAGCTGCTCGCAGTCAGGAAGCTTCACGCTGAACGGCTGTTTCTTCCAGTGGTCAAAGTCCGACGTCAGGTAAGTGCAGGCATATCCCCTGCCGCGCAGCTCTTCCAGGACGGGACGGACACGGTAGGAATAATAATGGAAACAGCTGATAACGACTGCACGTTTCTGCATATCCGTCCCTCCTTCGCTCAAGATGGATGTCCCCTTTATGCGGCGCCTGTGCCGGAAAGTCCCAGCTCCTGCGCGTGCGGACGCATGCCCTCGATGCACAGTGCCGCGACTTCGCTCACGGGCATTCCGAGCAGCTCGCAGCCCTTTTCGATCAGAGCGCGGTCGCACTTCGCGGCAAAGCGCTTGTCCTTGAACTTTTTCATAAAGCTCTTGAGCTCCAGGTCCTCTATGCCATTGGGACGCATGCGCGCACACGCCTGGATGATACCGGTCAGTTCATCGACAGCGAAAAGGCTTTTCTCGAGGTTTGTCCTGGGCTCCACATCCGAGCAGATCGTCCAGCCATGGCTGAGGATCGCCCTGACATCATCCGCGGGCACTCCGGCATCCAGGAGCGGCTGCTCGGTATGCTTAAGGTGCTCGTCCGGATACTGTTCATAATCATAGTCATGCAGCAGGCCGACCGCCATCCAGTGCTCTTCGTCCTCGCCGAAATGACGCGCCATGGCACCCATGGCATAGCAGACGTTCTTGGCATGCAGCAGCAGCTGTTCGCCGCTGATCATTGTTGCGTTCAGGCGCGCGGCCTCCGCCATTGTCAGCTTTTCCATTTTGCCTCCTCAAGTCAGATCCTGCCGTGGAATACCTCGTTATGCTTTGCCGACCACATCATGGCCTCGATCACCCGCATCACGCGCAGCATTTCCTTGTGCGTTACGATCTGCGTGGCTTTCCCGTCTATGACATCCGCAATATTGCGGTAGTAATCACGCACGTCGCTCTCGATCTGCGGAAGCGGATAGCGCTGGATCGTCTCTTCGGTTCGCGGCGCCATGGTCTTGGTCAGGCCCGCCGCCGTCACCACCGGTACGGCATCCCGCTTCTCCCAGTCGGATACCTTGACGATCTCGCCGTTCATCTTGAAGTCTTCGATCACTGCCGTACCGTTCTGTCCCTGGATATACCAGCGCGGAAGGTTCACGAAATTGCTCGTGCCGACCTCGACACGCGCCGTCAGACCGTCGGCAAACGTCAGGACGCTCGAGAAGCCGTCATCGACCTCTTCATTGGTCACATTGGTCACCGTACAGAAAACGGAGACCACGTCCTGCGGGACCAGTTTCAGCATCTGGTCGATGAGATGCACGCCCCAGTCCAGGATCATTCCACCGCCGTGCGCATACTGGTTGCGCCAGTCGCTGGGAATGCCGCGTGAACCGTGCACGCGCGATTCGATATTGAACACGCGCCCCAGCCTCTTATCGTCACAGATCTTTTTCGCGCTCAGGAAGTCCTCATCCCAGCGCCTGTTCTGGTGCACGGTGAACAGCCGTCCCGTCTCGCGGGAGACAGCGATCGCACGGTGTAGTTCGGCGAGTGTCGGAGTGACGGGCTTTTCGGAGATCACATGCTTGCCGGCACGCATGCACGCTTCCGCCAGCGGCAGATGTGCATCATTGGGCACGGCGATCGTCACGATCTGGATCTCGTCATCCGCCAGCAGTTCCTCCAGCGTATCGTATGCTCGCAGTCCCCTCTCCCGCGCCAGCGCGTTCCGCGCGGGATCAATATCATAAACACCGCAGATATGGAACTCTTCCGGCATGGTCTGCAGTTTGCGCACATGCCATCCGCCCATACCGCCGTAACCAATCAATGCCCAGTGGATCATTCTCTATCCTCCTTCAGGCAAAGCCTGATTCCAAACATGTTATCAGTATATCACATGCGCCGCGATTTGAATATGCAAAAATCTGTAAAACAGCATCAGCCGCAGCCGTACTGTCACGCTTGCGGGATCCGCGGAATCTCTGTATAATGGCAGTCATGACAAAGGGGGTATCCATCGTATGCCCCGCTTCAGAAAGATTTTCCGCGGGCTGTAACATTTTCTCTTTTCATGCGTATAGTCCCGTAAAGAAGGCAGGTGAAAGGGATGACGGAGGACCGGGACCTGGCCGCATTGCTGAAAGCCGGGAATACCGATGCGCTTGAGCAGCTGATCATGCGCTGGCGGTCCCGCGCTGAAGCATATGCGTTCAGTATCCTCCACGATTCACAATCTGCCGAGGATGCCGTGCAGGAAGCCTTTGCCAGGATCTATGCGCTCAGGAACGGGCTCAACGAGGACTGCTCTTTCTCCGCTTACCTGTTCACGATCGTCAGGCGTATCTGCATCGATGAGCTTCGGAAGCAGAAACGCTCGCCTGACCTGCCGGGAGAGCTTCCCGATCTGCCTGTCCAGTCCGCCGAAGAGGAGTATCTCGGCCGCTTGGAACGTCTGAACCGCATTCATCTTCTGGCGTCCCTGAATGAGGCGGACAGGAAGCTCCTGCTCGCGTTCTCCATGGAAGGCAAGCCTGCCAGGCAGATAGCAAAGGAAACAGGTCTGCCCGAAGGACTGGTCAGGGTCCGGCTGTACAGGATCCGGAGAAAGCTGAAAGGAATGAGCAATAATGAGCAGTGAATATCTGAACAAGGTCGTCCGGCGCGGCAGCGAACTGGGTATGCTGGAACAGGCCGCCCTGGCCTTGCCGGAGAAAAGCTCTCCTGTCCGCTGGATCGTGGCAGCTGCCTTCGGCACGCTGCTTACCTTGATCCCCTCGGCCTGTACGGCGCAGGTCTTCCTTCAGATGATTTAAAAGAAAGGTCATATAAACATGTTCAAGAAGAAAGAAAAGAAAAAGAAATCCGTCAAGCGGGAGATCCTTGAGTGGATCCTCACGCTCGTTGTGGCAGTGCTCATCGCGCTCCCGATCCGGGCATTCGTCTTTGAACTGGTCAGGGTGGACGGCGGGTCGATGGACAATACGCTCGCAAATGGCGAGATCATGTTCGTCACGAAGTATGATTATGCTTCCACCTGGCTCTGCCTGCCCTGGCAGGATGCGGAAACGCAGGAACAGGCAAAACGCATCACGACCGGCGGTGAGCCTGAGCGTTTCGATGTCGTCATATGCCGGTATCCGGGACGCGGCGGCACTAATTTCGTGAAGCGCATCGTAGGCCTGCCCGGGGACACGATTGAGCTTAGGAACGGTTACCTGTATGTCAACGGCGAACTGTATGAAGAGCCGTACATAGATGATGCATACCGGACCGGCAGGCTGAACACGTTCGGCCCCTATACCGTTCCCGAAGGCGAATACTTCGTCATGGGCGATCACCGCAACAATTCCAATGACAGCCGTTCGCAGGGCCCGATCACAAGGGACATGATCATCGGCCATGTGCGCACTGTGCTCTTCCCCTTCAACAAGATCCGCGGGATCGACTGATAATCTATCTCTGGGTAAACGGAACAAACAGGAGACGAACGCCATGGAATTTCCAATCGATCATGACCTGCATTGCCACAGTATGCTCTCGAAGTGTTCCAATGATCCCGAGCAGACAGCGGAAAACATCCTGCGGCACGCAAAAAAGAACGGCTATACCGTTCAGTGCATCACGGATCATCTGTGGGATGCCGCCGTTCCCGGCTCCAACAGTTTCTATGAATCGCAGGATATCGCGCACGTGAAGCAAATCCTGCCGCTGCCGCAAGACAGCCAGGTGCGCATGGTATTCGGATGTGAGACGGAGTTCTTCGGCGGGACAAGGCTGGGCCTTGATCCTGCCAATTATGACCAGTTTGACTTCATCGTCATACCGCCCAACCACTTTCACATGACACGCCCGGCGGAATATGATACGGAAGAAAAGGCCGCAGAACTGTTCGTGGAGCGTCTGGAAGAGATCAGCCGCCTGCCTCTACCCTGGCACAAGGTGGGTATCGCGCACATCACATGCGGGCTGATCTTCAGGGAAGGCGATCAATGGCTCGTCTACCGCCTGGTGGATGAGAAACGCTACCGCGCCGTTATGCGGAAGTTTGCCGCGCTCGGTACGGGGATCGAGATCAATGTGAGCAGTTTCGGCCCAGGCTGGCGCGACCATGAAGATGATGCACTACGCCTGTACCGCATGGCGAAGGACGAAGGCTGCAAGTTCTATCTGGCGAGCGACGCGCATCATCCGGATGCGCTGGACCGCATCCCGGAGCGCGCACCGGAGATCGTTAAACTCCTCGGGCTGAAAGGAGAAGACCAGTTTACAATATGAGAAAAAAGATCCTGGGCGTACCGTTCGGCGCATTCATTGCCGTTGTCTGTTTCTGTATTGCGGGAATTGTGATAGGCTCATTCTATGACTTCGACATCAATGTCACTCTGGCAAACAAGACACAGATCGGCAGTTTCTTTGCGACATACGGCTCATATTTCTCCTACTGTCTCTATCCCGCAGCAGGGATGTGCCTGTATAAGGGCCTGAGGAAAAAGGGCAGGCAGTATGACTTGCTCGCAGTGCTCCTCCTTGCGGCCGCGTATTTTCTGGCTGTTTACTACAGCAACAGCTATAACGGCAGCAGGGTCCGTGAAATGATGGGCTATACGGCGGGCAGTTCTTCTGTTCTCCTGTCCGTATGCAGCTGGCTGTTCTGGGCAGTCCTGTATCTATGGGTGCCCTTTGTCTGCTACAGAGTCCTGGATGATAAGGATGCCAGAAAACTGATCGCAGTCGGCGCTGCCATTCTCATTGCCGGTGTGCTTGCCGATAATGTGAATCTGTGGCTGAAACAGGTCGCCTCCCGACCGCGCTATAAGTATCTGATCACCCTGGATGACCCGCTCAGCGAATTCCGTTTCTGGTGGCAGATGGTCCCGAACCTTGCAGGCAGCAATGATAATTTCAAATCCTGGCCAAGCGGGAACATGACGATCGCTGCCATGATGTTCAGCCTGCCCCTGCTGGCAGATGTGCTCAAAAAGCAAAGCATAAAAAAGAACTGGTCTGCATTTGCCCTTGCGTGCGTCTTTGTTGCACTGTATGGTTACAACCGCATCCATATGACAAACCATTTTCTGTCGGATGTGTGCTTTGGAACACTGATCACGTATCTGATCTTTGCCCTTATAAGCACAGCCTTCCTGAAGGCCTGCGGAGATAATAGTAATCAGTAACCTTCACCGATCGGTATTAGTATCCTGTACGCCCTGTTTATTCCCAGGCAATCATGGTCTATTACGGCAGGCATCGTTTTGTGCCTGCTTTTTCCGTATCCAAAGCATCACAAATAGGCATGCAGCGCTTTTGCAAAAGGTCTTTCATATAAGCTGTTTATTGATATTATATGTTCTATATGGTCGATATTCAGCATAATAATAAATATTCATCTTGACTGACAGGGAAATATCGCTATAATGGAATAAACGATACAGAAAGATCGTTTAAAGGAGGAAAAGTTAATGAAAAAGATCCT
>JAFZPO010000189.1 GCA_017550305.1 Clostridia bacterium | reverse complement strand
ATAATACTGCGTACCTTCTGGCTCAGGCTTTCTATGCTGCTGTTCAGCGGTGCTCCCACAGCATCCAGCCAGTGCACGTCCGCGAAGAAATACTTCAGGCTCTTGGAAGGCTGCTCGTTCGTCATTTTGAAAGGGATGATCGTCACGCCTGCGTTAACTGCATTGGTGATCTCCTTGAGTACCTGCGGGGATTTGTTAGAATCCTCCGTGAACACCACGACCATGACCTTTACATTCTCAATGGTATTGATGATACTCTCTGCCCAGATCTCCCCAGGACGAATATCCCGCGGCGCATACCAGCAGCGGATGCCGTCCTGCTCCAGTCTGGCACAGATGGCGTCCGCAATGGCTTTGTTATGATGTGAATAGCTGATAAAAACATCGTATGACATCGCTGTTTCTCCCAGTCCTTTCCTCCGGCCTTTGCCGAAAGAATCTTATTCGCTTGTTTCATGCGCAGCCTGCGCGGTCTCACAAAGCTCCTGAATACACAGAGTTCTGTATAGACCTGAGAACTGCTCATCTATCTACCAAATAAAAGGATGTAAGCGCAGCTTTCATCCTGGCTTATTTCCCTGATATTTCCTCCACAAGAATAATCGAATACGGCCCGTATGTCAATCGATTCCCATGAAGTAGAAAAAAAAGAGGAGGCACTCCTGCTTGTTTGCACAGCGGAATGCCTCGATTGTATGTTTCGTTACGGCTTGAACTCGGTTTCACAGGCGGCAGGCCGGGAAAGGATCGCGCTGATCACAGCGGGATCAAACTTGGGTTTACGTTCATAGGTATAAAGGCCGTTCTGCTCCTGCTCAACATCAGTCAGCTGTGTATAGCACAGCCCGAAGTGGTCCGGATTGTCCAGCAGCGTATCCGTCAGGCCTTTGAAGCGTTCAAGGAATTCTTCTCTTGTTTTTGGGCCTTGGCCATATCCCCATCCGTCCGCATCGTCTGTCCAGCGGATGCCGCCGTACTCGCTCACAAAAACGGGCAATCCCGGCTTATATGTATGGCGTCTGGGATAGCGATCATGAATAGGCGCGGTCCCTGCTTGATAATAGCTTCCGAACAACTCGGTATTTTGCTCATAATCATGGACATCAAAAATATCCGTTTCCACATGGTAATTCCCGCTCGTGTCAATGCACGGGCGTGTTTTGTCCATTGCCTTGGTCATACGGTATACCATGCGCAGAACATCATTATTCTGCTGGCGTCCTTCGAAGTCCCATGTCTCATTGAACGGGCACCAGCCTATAATGCTCGGTGCGCTGTAGTCGCGCTCCACGGCCTCGATCCATTCCTTGCTGAATGCGGCATACGCGCCGATATCCGAATGGTCCAGGCCCCAGCTTGCCATCTCGCCCCAGCACAGGTATCCCAGATGATCCGCCCAGTAAAGGTAACGCGCTTCAAACACCTTCTGATGCAGGCGTGCCCCGTTGAAGCCCATTGCCATGGACAGAAGAATATCGTTCTTCAGTGCATCATCCGTTGGAGCGGTATAGATCCCATCAGGGTAAAAACCCTGATCCAGTACCAGGCGCTGGAATACGGGCTTTCCATTCAAGAGGAAACGCATACCGTCAAAGGCAATGCTCCGCAGGCCGAAATAGCTGGCGAGCTCGTCCAGTTTTTCACCGTCTCTGCTTAGCGTAAGGTACAAATCATACAGCTCAGGCTTCCCGACATCCCACAGATGCTTCTCTTTCAGATCCAGGGTCAGTTCGACATCATCTGCACCGATAGTCGCCGTACCTGTTCCCATCTCCCTGCCGGCATAGAACGCAGTCGCCTGCACCTTGCAGCCAAGTGCGGTATGTGTAATGAGGCGCAGATGCACGCGGCTGTTCGCCGCATCCGGCGTGATAAATACCTTCCCGATATATGCTGCATTCACCCATTCCAGCCATACTGTCTGCCAGATACCCGTGGTACGTGTATAGAAGCAACCGTGTGATTCAAAACGCGTGCTTTGTTTCCCGGAAGGCTGCATTGTGCAGCGCGTTTCATCTTCGCAGCATACAGTCAGCAGGTTCTCATCATCGCATACGGCGTCCGTCAATTCCATTGTAAAGGAAGTATAACCGCCCTCATGGGTGCCGATATAATGCCCGTTCAGCCATACAGTGGTACGGTAATCAGCCGCGCCGAAATGCAGCAGCAGCCGTTTTCCTTTTGCTTCCTGCGGCAACACAAAAGATTTCTTGTACCATACGCAAGCTACGAAATCCTTGTTGCCGATACCGCTGAGATCGCTCTCCATGCAGAATGGCACACGAATCTTTCCGGAAAGTGTTTCCTGATTCACCAGCCCCCGCGCTTCCCCGCTGCAGCCTGGATCCATTTCGAACTGCCAGGAACCATTCAGGTTTACCCAGCCTTTACGCATAAATTGCGGACGTGGATATTCCGGACGCGGCTGTCTGTCAAATGCTTCTTTATTCATGATTCTGTCAGCTCCTCAAACAGATTGTTGTTTTAGAAAAACAGGACGTCTGTTTCTTTCGAACAGGGAATATTTTGAACAGTAGATTCGACCTTTATTTCGATTATATATTCTGCATTTCGATTGTCAATTGATAATTCTGTCACCCCTAATATTGTTTCTTTTTATTTTGTTCTGTATAAACTGCAGTGTTTGATTCATTTAATCCTTTGGCCTTCCTAGCGGAGAAAGATCGCGGACCCCGATATCAGGACTATGATAACTTTCATCACGCCAATATCCTCGGGGGTGCAGCTTGGTGCGATAGCGATAATGCGGGAAGGGTAGAATATCTTCAGCCCTCAAGGTCGCAGCAATCAGCTCCATAAGCATATCCGCTTTTTTATCGGCACAAGCAGGATCGTTGGCAAGGTTACTGCCTTCAAAGGGATCCTCTGCCAGGTTATAGAGATATACACTGCCCTGCATGTCGCACTGCAGTTTCCAGTCACCCTTGCGCACAGCACGGACCTGGCCTGACTGTGTCCAGGTATTCAAGCAGTCAAAGCGGGTAAGATCTTTATCAGCAGCACCTTCCGCATCCAAAGTCAGGGCATCTTCTTTGTCCCAGTACAAACCGGAGAAGCCGCTTTCCGAATACCCGATATCGAATTCACCTGCAGGCACGTTCTCTCCACGGAGTAACGGCAACATACTCTTGCCCTGTACACCCAAGGGTGTATCCGTGCCGATCAGGTCGCAGATTGTGGGCAGGATATCGATGATATTCACGCATACATCCTGGCGCAGTCCCTGCGTTGCGATGCCAGGGCCCTGGACGATCATGGGAACATGAGTGAGAATTTCAGGCAAGTCAACACCCTTGCGGACCAGTCCATATTCACCTACGAAATCACCATGGTCAGATACATAAATCACCAGCGTGTTCTGCCTAAGCCCGCGCTCTTCCAGGCCTTCGATCAAACGCCTGAACTGGTCATCGATCAGCCGCAGCATGCCATGATAATTGGAGCGGGTGCGCAGGATGCGTTCCTTGACAGCGTCGCCCATGACCCCTTCCCACACGCCACGCAGCCAGGTCCAACGCGGACCTTTTTCTGCCAGAATTTCCGGTCCGAAATTCGTAGGTGGCAAGCTCTCCGGTGGGAACATGTCAAAATACGGCTCGGGGACCTGGCTGGGGTTGTGGGGCTCTGCAAAGGACACCCAAGCGAAGAACGGCTGGTCTTTCGGGCAGGAATCAATGAACTTCAGCGCACTGCTCACATTGCGATAGGGATGCTGAACCTCCAGGCCGCCTGGGGACGGAATATGTGTTTCCATATGCTTTGTTGCTCGTAGAAAATCCGCAAACTCCTTTTCTGCGGGTGTGGAGTTCTCTTCACCTTCATAGCCCAGATGTCCGCTGGTCTCGTGAAAGTCAAACTCCTCCGGAGAACGATGAGAATGATTCTTGCCGCAGATGGCTGTACGATAGCCCGCGCCTTTCAGGACATCCAGCAGGTCCTGTGTATATAGCGCATCTTTGGCATTGTGATTCGTGCGCACCCTGTGTGCTGAGGCATAGCGCCCGGTAAACATGCTCACGCGCGCAGGCATGCACGTGGGATTTGGGGTATACGCACGGCCAAAGTCCACGCCCTCTGCTGCAAACTGATCGAGGAAGGGCATGGTGTCCAGCGGGTATCCCCAGCCTTTGCGGAGATCGGCTCGCTGTTGGTCAGTCATGAGAATAATGATATTCGGCTTATTCATAGGTCTCATCCTTTCACGGCGCCGATCATGACGCCGCTGACAAAGTAGCGCTGAGCGAGGGGGTACAGCAGCAGAATCGGCACGCTTGAGACAACAATGACGGAATACTTGATTGCTTCCACCATCTTGATCTTTTCACCCATACCGACATCGTTCGAACCCATTTGCTCGGTCTGCCCGAGCAGCAGTATGTTGCGCAGTACGACCTGCAGCGGGTGCTTTGAGGTATCCCTGAGGTAGATCAGAGAATTGAAGTAGGCATTCCAGTGCGCAACACCGTAGTAGAGGACCAGTACGGCCAGGATCGCCTTTGACAGCGGGAGCACGATGGAAATCAGTGTACGAAGGCTGCCGCAGCCGTCCAGACGTGCTGATTCATACAGTTCCTGGGGAATGCTTTGTTCAAAGAACGATTTGGCCACGATCAGGTTATAAGTAGAGATCGCGGAAGGAATGAGGATGGCCCAGGCCGTGTTGTACATACCTAGATTCCTTACAAGCAGGTAAGTGGGGATCAGTCCGCCATTGAAATACATAGTGAACAGGACGACCAGTGTGAAGAAGCGTCTTCCTGTCATCTCCTTGCGGGAAAGCGGATATGCAGCCATGATGGTCAGAAGGATGTTGATGGCTGTGCCGGCAACGGTATAGAACACCGTGTTCCGGTAGCCGATCCAGATATCCCTGTTCTCAAAAACGAGCGTGTATGCACGGAAGGTGATGCCTTTGGGGATCAGCAGTACCTTGCCGCGCAGTACCAGGTCAGGGTCGGAAAAAGATGCGGAGAGGACAAAGATCAGCGGGATCAGCACGATGAGCATGATCAGGACGCCGATAAGAGTCACAACGAAATCGAAAACCCTGTCGCCGGAGCTCTGCCGTACGCGGTTGTGGCGATTGTTGATCGCAGTATTCATAACGGCACCCCCTTACCAGAGACTGGTCTCGCCCAGTCGGCGGGTGATGCGGTTGGCGCCGACCAGCAGGATCAGGTTGATGATGGAATTGAAGATGCCTACGGCAGCACTGTAGCTCATCTGGCCTTTCTGGATGCCGTTGCGGTAGATGAACGTGGAGATCACGTCGCTGACTTCCATGTTCACGTTGTTCTGCATCAGGAGGACTTTTTCAAAGCCGACGTTCATGAGGCTTCCGATACGCATGATGAACAGGATCACGATGGTGGGCAGGATCTGCGGAATGGAGATGTGAACGATCTTCATCAGCCGGCTCGCGCCGTCGATGGACGCAGCCTCGTACAGCTGCGGGTCGATTGCGCTGAGCGCCGCGATGTAGATCACGGAATTGAAGCCCATGTTCTGCCAGACACCGGAAAAGACGTACAGCGAGCGGAACGCGCCGACCTTTGCAAAATAGTCGGCCGATGTTCCGCCGAACGTGGTCACGATTTTATTAAAAAGCCCGTAATCCGGATTGGAAAAGAGCTTGAGCATGCTGACGATTACGACGATGGAGAGGAAGTACGGGATATAGGTGATGTTCTGGATGGCCTTCTGGAGCGGGCGGTAACGGATCTCATTGATGATCAGTGCCAGCAGGATGGGCACGGGAAAGCCCAGGGCCATCTGGTATACATTGAGGACCAGCGTGTTGACGATCAGGTCTTTGAAATAATAGGAATCGAAGAACTGACGGAAATACATGAATCCGACCCAGGGACTGCCCCAGATTCCCAGGCGCGCATTATACCGCTTGAAGGCGATCTGCAGGCCGTACATGGGAGCATACATGAAGATGATATACCATACCAGGGGAACCAGGAAGATTAGATACAGTCCATACTCCCTGCGGACTGCGCGGAGGAATTTTTTCAAGGAAGACAGCCCCCTTTTGTGGCGAGATATAAGGACGGAGATGGACAGCGGATGCTGCCCATCTCCGTAGTACTGCGCAGATTAGTCTACCTGCTGGTCAAGTGCCTTCTGGTAAAGGGCTTCCAGCTGACGGATGCCCAGCTTTTCAAGCGTCGCGCAGTATTCATCCCACTTTTCCTCGATGCTCCACTCACCCAGGATGAACTTGGTGACGGAGGTGTCGCGGTAGGTGTTCAGGTCCTGCTCGATCGCGTTGGCGATGTCAGCATCTTCCAGCGAGAGGGTGGGCTTCATCAGGTTCTTCTCGGGCAGATAGGGAATGAACACAGCCGCAACCTCTTTCGTCAGATCACTGGCAACGATGGCGTCGGTCTGGTTGTCGATCAGTACGGGGAAGCCGCCGCCGGGTACCAGGTTGATCTTGCCCAGAGCGGTCATGAAGCCTTCCGGAGCGTTCAGGATATCATCATTGATATGGGGATTGCCTTCCTCATCCAGATAGTAGGTCACGCCTTCCACGCCGTAACGGAAGAACAGGGAACCTTCCTTGGAGTAGAAGTAGTCCACCCACTGAACGGCCAGTTCGGGATGCTCGCAGGTGTAGCTGATGGCGAAGGCGCCGATCACGCTGACCACGCTGTTGGTGGCAGCCCACATCTGGTCACCGTGCGGGCCGACGACCGGGGGCAGCGCGGTGAACTGGCTCTCGACATTGATGAACACATCGGAATACGGCATGCCGAACGCGCCGAACAGCGCATTGGCCAGATTGCTGCGCCACAGCGGGCGGTCATTCTTGTAGTAGTCCTGCCAGAGCAGTTTTTCGGAATACAGCTCGTTGAGGAAGGTCAGATACTCCTTGAAGTTGTCATCGCACAGCCAGTTGTGGATGGTGCCGTCAGCATTCAGGTTATAAGTATCGCGCAGGTTATGCTGCAGGCCGAAGGAACCGCCGAAATCGTAAACGGTGGAGGGCTCGCGGAGGCCGAACGGGATCTCGTCCGCTTCGCCGTTCTGGTTCGGATCGCCGTCACGGAATGCGATCAGGACCTGCTTGAGCTCTTCCGTAGTGGTGGGCATCTCAAGATTGAGAGTGGCCAGCCATTCCTTGTTGATCCACTGCTTGAAGCTGGTCAGGCCGGTGTCGGAGACGTCGATTGCGGGCATGGTGTAGATGTTGCCGTCAGCGGCAGTGATCGCCTGGCGGATCGCCGGATACTGCTCCATCAAGGCGCAGAGGTTCGGGGCATACTGCTCGATCAGGTCGTTGAGTACCATCAGCTGCTGGCTGTTGACACCATACTCCAGAATGTTGTTGCTGTTGAGGGCGGCACGGATGAACAGGTCGGGAAGATCATTGCTGCTGAACAGCAGAGCTTTGTTCTCATCGTATCCCTGTGCGGGGATCTCCTGCCATTCCATATGAATGCCGGTCATCTTTTCATATTCGTTGAGTACATAGACTTCGGCCCAGGGCGCCTGGTTCTGGTCGCGCTGTCCGAATACGGTGAAAGTGATTTCCTCCGTTGTCAGGGGGAAGTCCGCAAGCGCGGCTGCGGGCAGCAATACCGCGATCACGAGAAGCCATGCCAATACCTTTTTCATGCTGAATCCTCCTTCAAGCATATTTTGATATTTTCATTCTAGCTGTCATTCCAGGAGAATTCCGTGCTTTTTGCTATCTGATTTTGACAAAAGACTATCGATTCTTGCTGTTCCTTATGTATTCTTTGGGTGTTATTCCGACAGATTGTTTAAATACGCGCAGGAAATGCGTGTATTGGATATAACCTGT
>JAFZPO010000188.1 GCA_017550305.1 Clostridia bacterium | reverse complement strand
ATGCGAACCGGCTCTTTTTCAGGCAGCGGCTCACCATTGATGAATGCGACGAATTCTTCGCGCGAGAGCGTTTCACGTTCAATAAGCAGCTGAGCCAGTCCCTCCAGCTGCTCACGGTGCTCCGTCAGCGTCTGCATAGAGGTCTCATAACAACCATGCAGAAGTTCCCTTACTTCTCGGTCGATAGCCGCAGCGACTTCTTCGCTGTATTCACGGGAATGACCGAAGGTAGCGCCTACGAACACTTCCTGTTCGCTGTCCAGATAGATCGTCCCTATCCTCTCGCTCATACCGTACTTTGTCACCATGGCACGGCAGATGCTTGTCGCCTTCTGCAGGTCGCTCTGAGCACCGGTATAGATATCATTGAAGATCAGCTTCTCGGCAGCATGTCCGCCAAGACCCATGGCTACACGCTGCAGCAGCTGGCTGCGGCTGATATTATCAAGTTCCTTCGCAGGAAGCGAAAGCGTAAACCCGCCTGCGCCGCCGCGGGGAACGATCGTGATCGTATGAACATCATCGCACAGCGGCAGATAGTGTCCGACGATCGCATGACCCGCTTCATGATAAGCGACCAGCTTACGGTCTTCTTCAAGCACCTTGTGGCTCTTTTTCTCCGGACCCATCTGAACGCGTTCAACGGCTTCGATCAGGAGCGCCTGATCGATCTTTACCTTGCGGCCGCGTGCTGCAAGGATGGCGGCTTCATTCATGATGTTTTCCAGATCCGCGCCCGTCGCGAAAGGAGTACGCTTCGCGATGTTATCAAGGTCGACATCGTCCGCAAGAGGCTTCCCGCGTGCATGCACTTTCAGGATCGCGATACGTCCTTCGAGATCGGGATAGTTTACGGTGATCTGCCTGTCAAAGCGTCCGGGACGCAGGAGGGCCGGATCAAGGATATCCCTGCGGTTCGTCGCGGCCATAACGATTACGCCTTCGTTAGCGGTAAAGCCGTCCATCTCGACGAGCAGCTGGTTCAGCGTCTGTTCACGTTCGTCATGTCCGCCTCCGAGACCTGCTCCGCGGTGACGTCCGACAGCGTCGATCTCATCGATAAAGACGATACTAGGAGAATTGCGCTTTGCCTGCTCAAAGAGGTCGCGGACACGGCTTGCACCGACGCCGACAAACATTTCGACGAAATCGGAACCGCTTATAGAGAAGAACGGTACATTTGCTTCGCCTGCAACAGCCTTTGCCAGAAGCGTTTTACCGGTGCCCGGAGGTCCCACGAGAAGAACGCCCTTGGGGATCCGTGCGCCAAGATCCAGGTAATTCTTCGGGTTTTTAAGGAAATCAACGACTTCCCTCAGTTCTTCCTTTTCCTCATCCGCACCTGCAACATCGGCGAAACGGATCTTATTCTTGCTCGGATCGCTCAGTGTCGCATGGCTCTTCCCGAAATTCATTACCTTGCCATTGCTTCCCATCATCTGCTGACGCATCGTGATCCACCAGAAGAAGACCACCATGAGCGTGATCAGGATAAAGGGAAGCCACTCCACATACCACGGAGTAGACAAAGGCGCCAGGTAAGTTATATTCAGCTTTTTATTCTTGAATATGAGATCGTTTTCGCTGATATCCTCTTTTGCTGTTCCGGTCTCATTATGGGTCATCGTATAAAGAGTATTCCAGAAATCGTCACTGATCACACAGGAAAAGTCATAACGCTCAGGAAAGCCCGAAACCGGACGTTCGGAATCATAATAAAGTCCGAAAAGATCGTGTTCACGGATAGCAACATATTCAACACGGCCGTCCTCGATTTTTTTGAGCAGTTCATTGTATGTGATCTCTGCCCCGTTGGGCGAGCCGCCGCCTCCGATCATATATGCTAAAAGGATAATCGCGGCAAATATGGCCAGATAGGCAATAAGTCCACGAGAAGGTCTTCTCAAGAGATGCTCCTCCTTAATTGAGATGAAATATTATACCAAAAATCCTGAATAAAAGCAAACAAGCCGTTACTCTTTCGTATAGATTCTTGGTGCCAGGATTCCGACATCCGGCAGGTTGCGGTATTTCTCATCATAGTCCAGGCCATAACCGACAACAAAGGCATCCGGGATCTCGAAGCAGGAATACTCCACTTTCAGATCGACACGGCGGCGCGCAGGCTTGTCAAGCAGTGTCGCGATGCGAACGCTTGACGCGCCACGGTGCTGAAGCTCGCTCTTGATATATGAAAGCGTCATGCCGCTGTCAACGATATCTTCCACCACAAGCACGTCCCGGCCGCTCACGTCACGGTCCAGATCCTTGACCAGTTTGACAACACCTGTGGATTTCGTGCTGCTGCCGTAACTGGATATAGCCATAAAGTCAATCTGCATAGGCAGATCGATCTCTCTGATCAGATCAGTGAAGAAAACAACTGCGCCCTTCAGAATGCAGACAACGATCGGCTGTTTCCCGGTGTAATCCCTGGTAATCCGTTCTCCAAGTTCTTGTACTTTTTCCGCGATCTCTTCCTTTGTAACCAGTATCCGTTCCAGGTCCTCATACTGTCCCATTGCCTTGCTCATTCCTTGCTCCTCCTTTATAATGAATCCGGTAGTTTTTCTATAAAATGCAGCATTACTGCACGATCGCTGTCTTTAACATCCAGCAGCTGTGAAGCGCCTACGCCGATCACCCACAGGACTTCGCTGCCTTCGCACAGCAGCGGCCAGCCATCACGGAACGGCTGTTCCACGCCGCGGCTGATGAAATAATCCTTCAGCTTCATGCTCCCTGTCATACCGTAAGGCGTGATCCTGTCACCTGCACGGCGTGTCCTGATCACTGCCCTTTCCAGTATTCCGGCAGGTGCTGCCTGCATCAGGAGTCCGTCACCGAAGTTATCGGCAAGAGGCTCAGTGCGTACGGCGGATTTATCCCAGGAAACCTTTCCGCGGAAAGGCGGAATGAAATGCATCCGTTCAGAACCCGCGGAAGCGTGCCATCCTCCCGGAAGATTAACTTTCTTTCTGTTCCGGACAGCGTTTCGCAGTTCTTCCACATGTGAAAATTCAAGGTGCAGTCCCAGGAGACTTGCATATGTCAGAAGAATACGCCTCTGCAGTGCGGTGTGGAGCGTGACAAATGCGGGCATTTCGATAAAGTGAAAAGCGCCTTTTGATCCGTGTACCGCCAGCCATTCATCCGCCTGCTGCTGGATCCAGTCATCTTCGCACTGAAGCACGTTTGCTGTACGGCTGATCGAGCGTACGGCCTGGGGATATGCCTTTTCGATCTGCGGCATTACGCAGTGGCGAATGTAGTTACGGGTATACGCTGTATCACTGTTGGTTTCATCCTCACACCATGCCTGACCGATTTCCTGCAATGCAGCCTCGAGTTCAGCATGCCGGTAACCCAGCAGCGGACGCCATACAGGCGTTATGTATTCCCGCATTCCGGAAAGTCCGCCTGTCCCCGTTCCGTAAAGCAGATGCATGAGGACTGTCTCTGCCTGATCATCCGCATGATGCGCAAGCGCAAGCGTATCGGCATTCAGCTCTTTCATTGCGTCATGAAACGCATTGTATCTCGCTTCACGCGCTGCAGCCTCAACGCTTCCTTCTCCGGGTACGCTGACCCTGATCACTTTCAGCGGAACATCCAGTTCCCTGCAGAGTTTTCTGCAGAATGCTGCATCATTTGCGGATGATTCCCGCAGTCCATGGTCTACGTGAACTGCTGAAATGTGCATTCCGTTTTCTCTCGACCGTGCAAGAGCGCACAGCAGGGCAACCGAATCCGCCCCGCCGGACAAGCCGACGAGTACAGGATCCTGAATGCGGTTCCTCAAGGCACTTTCCCGAATGCTTACAGCAATTCCGTCAATAAGTTTCATAACAAGGATATCCTATCATTTTGAGTAAATGCTTGCAATAGAAAACAGGCAATTTACAAAGAAAGATAAGGAAAAATACGAACAGTTCCGCTTCAATTGCAATTTCAGTTGTTTAAGCATATAATAAATCGTAGAAATATCCGGAGGAATCGTGTTTATGGCAATCGGAACCACAGCCATAATTAAAACGCTGTTCAGGCATCCGCTCAAAGTCTGTCAGATGATCGCTGAACAGATCCTGGTCCGTGCTGCGGCATGGGCTCCTCTTTGGATTTCTTTCATCTTCCCGAAATTCTCAAATGTAATCCCCTACTATTCTCATTTAAGAGCAGTTATTGCCGTTCTGCTATTATACATCGTCCTGGTATTCCCGATGCGCAACCGCGCTGCCCTGCAGCTCACCAGGCTTGTCCGCCTTGGCGGTGCTGATAATCTTCATAACAGCATCTTGATCCAGCGTATTGGGGCGGGTTTGATCCGCTTACTGACCGGCCTTCTCTGGTGTATTCCGTTTATCCTGCTCATGTTCCGTCTTTATCAGTATATATTTGTTTTTGAAGGTACCCGCTTCAGCCGCGACTTCATTTCCATAGGTTCCTATTTTCTGAAAGACGCCGAGGATGTGGCATGTTTCAATCTGGGTACCACGATCTATTTCTCCATACTTGGTGTCACTTTACTGGCCGCCGTCTTTGGCTGGCATTTAGGTGTTCCGTATGATTTCCAGATGGTCGGACGTACCGGCGCAATAAAGGGTCTTCGTACAGCAAGAAAAGTGCGGAAGGTATGCCACGGCAAACTGATCGTTGCAGGCCTTTTCCATGCACTGCTGCTCCTGCCGGCTGTCATTGTCCCGATCATCCCGCCTTATCTGAAGCTCCGCTCCATGCTGACGGGAAATCCCATGCAGGACCTGCAGCTGCTCTATGTCTTTGTGAGTGCCGGAATGCTCTCAGACGGGACGATACTCCTTTCAATTGCCTTGTTCTGCATTCTGTACTTTCCCATCCTGCCATTCAGAAAAGCCCAGAATACGGACATCGTGGTAAACTGCTATGTGCATGAAAACTGACACCGAATCAAGGCTTGACCGGCTTCTTGCATCTCTTGGATACGGCAGCCGCAGCCAGGTCAGATCGATGATCCAGCAGGGGCTTGTCTCCGTAAACGGCTATACTGTGCGGTCTGTTGATCATCACGTCGGGAAAGGGTCTTCGGTCAGCATCGCTCAGGAACAGATCGACGCCCGCCTCATAAGGCATATTATGCTCAACAAGCCTATCGGCGTACTGACTGCCGCTGTTGACAGAAAGCAGAAGACAGTCCTGGATCTTCTGCCAAAGCCGTTCAGCACATGCGGATGCATGCCGGTCGGAAGGCTTGACAAGGATACGGAAGGGCTGCTTATCCTAACGACTGACGGGGAGCTGGCGCATCGTCTCCTGTCCCCGAAGAGAACAGTCTGGAAATGTTATCTTGCGGTTGTGGACGGTCCGCTTTCATCGGAAGATCAGGAAGCCTTTGAATCCGGAATTCCCCTGTCTGACATGGTCGCGCTCCCAGCAAGGCTTGAGATCATCGAGTCATCCCCTGTGTGTTCTTCCGCACATGTATGGGTGCATGAAGGAAAATTCCATCAGGTACGCAGGATGTTTTCCGCCCGGGGACGAACAGTAACATCACTGAAACGTCTTTCCGTCGGCCCGCTTAAGCTGGACCCGGACCTGAAGCCGGGAGATTACCGCGAGTTAACCGAACAGGAACTGAGATTGCTTTATGCTTCCACCGGAATAGAGGAAAGCCATGATGAATGAACACTATTACAGTGAGGATCCTTCCTGCGAGAGCCGACCTGCAGAAGTCAGGTTCACCTACCGCGGGCATTCTTTCGTAATGCAGTCGGATGCCGGCGTTTTTTCACGCGGGGAACTGGATGCCGGCACACGCATCCTGCTGTCCGCCCTTCCTGAAGAAATGGCTGGTGATATACTGGATCTCGGATGCGGTTGGGGACCTATCGGGATCAGTATCGGGACGCTTTACCCCTCCTGCCATCTTACATTCAGTGATACAAACAAGCGTGCTCTTTCCCTTTGCAGCCAGAATGCTTCAGCATGCGGCGTCAAGGGCACCTTTGTCCTGAGCGACGGATTTGCTGATATCTCTGCCGAGTTTGATCATATCATTACGAATCCGCCTATCCGGACCGGAAAGCAGACGATCTATCGGCTTTTTGCCGAAAGCGAATCACATCTGCGTCCCGGTGGGGACCTGTATCTTGTGATCCGCAAGCAGCAGGGCGCCCCGTCTGCGATAACCTATCTTAAAACGTTATTTGAAAACGTTGCAGTGATCGAGAAAAGCGGCGGATACTGGATCATCCGCTGTATTAAAAAGGAGGAAGACGCATGATTTACGACCGGGCATTCTTTGACAATCCGATAGACCGCAATGGGACACGCGCAGCAAAGTGGGATGCACGCCAGTTCTGCCAGCCGGGTGATCTTCCTTTATGGGTCGCTGACTGGGATTTCCGCTGTGCAGAGCCTATCGTTGAAGCCATCCAGAAACGCGCCCAGCATCCGATCTTCGGCTATTCCTCCGGTGATCCGAATGACGCAGGTTCCTTCTGCGCGTATTGGAAGCGCCGTCATGGGCTGGATATTCTTCCCGAAGAGACCTGTATGCTTCCATGCGTCGTGACCGGTCTGAGACAGACTGTGCTTCTTTTCTCGCAGGCCAATGATCCGGTTATCATCGTTACACCGCTTTACGGCCCGTTCCATGATTCCATTAACCGTGCGGGCAGAAAGATCCTGGCTGCTCCGCTGATCCCACGCGAAGACAACGGATATGATCTGGATCTGGATCTTATCGAGGAGCATCTGAAATCAGGCTGCAGGCTGATTCTGTTCTGCAATCCCCACAATCCTGTATCTCGTGCGTGGCGCAAAGAAGAACTGTCTGCCCTGGTTTCTTTGGCCAATCAGTACGATGCGATCCTCGTCTCGGATGAGATCCATGCGGATTTTGTATACAAGCCCCTCGAATTCATCCCGTTGCTCTCGATCCCCGGCTCCGAAAACTGCGTGATCTCTTTAGCATCGGCAAGCAAGACCTTTAATATTCCCGGATTGCAGCAGGCGATGGCGTTCTCCAAATCAAAAGAGCTCCTATCCAAGCTGAAAGCACAGATCGAACTACAGGGAATCACCTCCGGCAACATATTCGCGCTGGCTGCCGCACAGGCTGCTTATACATCCTGTGATTCCTGGCTCGACGGAATGCTGGAATACCTAGATGAAAGCCGCGTCATCATAAAAGACGCGCTTGCAGAAGAAGTTCCCTATGCGAAACTGGCTCCCATTGAGGCTACCGCCCTGGCTTGGATCGATCTTCGCGAGTATGCGCCAACGTGTGATGAGCTTAACAAAAAGCTGCGCGCTTCCCATGTCGTGCTTTCATCCGGCACAGGGTTTGATGCAAAGCTGGGAGAAGGCTTCATGCGTCTGAACTTTGGCTGTACGCATGCGAACCTCCGTGAAGCGATCCACCGCATGTCTGATGCCTTACAGAAATAATTATCTATCAGGAGGTCATTATGAACCCGATTGACAAGGCATATTCTTATATTGATTCAGCATATCCCGAAATGATCGAGACACTGCAGAAATGGATCCGCATTCCAAGTCTGAAAGCGGTTCCTGCTGCTGAAGCCCCGTTCGGAAAAGAGATCCGCCGTATGCTGGACATCGCCATGGATGACTGCAGCCGACTCGGACTTCCTTCACAGATATTTGACGGCTATGCCGGTCACGCCGAGATCGGCGAAGGCCCGGACAAGGATGCATTAGCTGTCCTTGTTCACCTGGATGTCGTCCCGGAAGGCGATGGCTGGCGTTTCCCGCCTTATGGCGCGGAAATCGAGGACGGCCGCATGTACGGTCGCGGGACAAGCGATGACAAAGGTCCGGCAGTAGCAGCGCTGTATGCCGTAAAAGCTGTCCAGGAAGCCGGAATCCCGCTTAAGCGCAAAGTAAAACTGATTTTCGGATGCGACGAAGAAAGCGGAAGCGAATGCATTGAGCACTATAAAAAGGTGACGACAATGCCGCATTCCGGATTCAGCCCGGATGCTTCCTACCCGATCATCAATATTGAAAAGGGCATTATCCGCGTAAAGCTTATCGGAAAGACCGGTACGGAAGGATTGAAGGTGCTTTCTTTCAACACAGGCGAACGCCCGAACGTAGTTCCCGGTAAAGCAGAGGCACTTGTTGCTGGTGGCAGTGAACTTATCGCCACGGTCCAGAAGATTGCGCCCGGATTTGATTTCCCTGTATCGGCAGAAGAAGCAGGCGAAGGTACTGTACGTATCACTGTAACAGGTGTGACCGGACATGCTGCATATCCAGAAAGCGCTCGCAACGCAATCGGCGAAATGCTTCTTGTCCTGCGTAAACTCGGCGCTCAGAATGCTGTCAGCGCATTAGCGGAAAAAGTGGGAATGGAATATAACGGAAGCTCCCTGAAGATCGCAGTGCAGGACGGCATCAGCGGATATCTGACAAGCAATCTCGGT
>JAFZPO010000187.1 GCA_017550305.1 Clostridia bacterium | reverse complement strand
GCCATCACGCTGTTTGTCACGCACTGCCACAAGGATCACGTGGAGGAGCTGTGCACGAACATCCTGCCCTCCTCCCTTTTCACGATCGACGCGCTGTACCTGCCGCCCGCGACCGCGCTCACGAGCGACGGCACGTACAACAATACCAAGAACGGTGACCTCAAGTACCGTCCGCGCCTGTTCGATCTTGTGAAGTTCTATACCCCCAGCACGCCGATCTATGAACTGGAATACGGCCAGACGCTGGAGTTCGCGCTCGCCTGCGGCAATGCCAAGATCTACGCGCCGCTTGAGGACTGGGGCATCGGTGACAAGCTCAAGTATATCGAGACCGTCTATTATGCCGGTGCCGGAGCTTCCAAACGCAAGGACGATGTTCCTGTTGCCGTTGTCAATGCGAACAGTGAATGGCTGCGTGTAACACTGGGCGAATACAGTGTGCTCTTCACGGGCGACATCATGAAAAAGAAAAGCGAGCGTTCCGATGAAGCACTGGATAACATGGTGAATTGCTACAAGGACGAGCTCGCCAGTGACATCGTCAAGTATCCGCATCACGGGATCTCCCGCAACCCTGCCGCTCCCATCATACGGTATCAGCTGCTGAAAAAGGACGGTATCGTCGTCCTGACGACTGAAGGCGCCCGTGACGCGGGCGGCAAACAGCTGGAAGCGCTCAAAGCAAACTATGTGACCACTGAGGATGGCAGCTATACCTTCATCATTGACGAAAACGGCATTGAATGCCGCCTGGAAAACTGATTATGAGCAGCATCAATTCATTGATCCACGGCAACGGAGCGCTTGAGATCCGCATGATCCCTAACCCTGAGAAGGCAAAATCCGACTCGGCACTCCTCCTGATGCACGGTACAGAAAAGCTTGATGTTTATCTGATCGACGGCGGCCATGCCAACAAGTGCACGCTGGAGGCACTGCTCGCGCTGCGCCGCAGGCTCCTGAAAGAGGCGGCTCTGGAAGACTCTTCCGAGAACCGGCTGCATCTGACACTGCTCATCACGCACTGCCATGTCGACCATGTGGAAACGCTGTATGAGGAGATCCTTCCCGAACCGTGCTTTGCCATTGATGCCGTATACCTGCCCCCGGCCACGGTCCTGACTACTGACGGAACGTATTCCAACCTGAGGAACGGCGACGTATACCGCCGCTCGCTGCTGCTCAAGGCAATCATCGATTATTCTCCCGAGACGCCCATCAACGTGCTCCGTTTCGGCGAACTGCGCGAGCTTCCGCTGCCCGGCGGCCGCATCCAGCTGTTTGCGCCGCTGAGCGACTGGGGCGAACCCGGCGGGCTCAGCTATATCCTGAAATACTATTTCGCGGATAAGCCGGATAAGATATACCCGAATGTGCCGGTGCGTGTAGTAAACTGCAATACCATGTGGATCCGCGCGGAGATCGGCGAGCACAGCATGCTCTTCCCCGGGGATGCCGTCAAGGTCCTGACCGACCGTAATGATGAGCCGATGGACCGCACCATTGCCGCATACGGAAAGATGATGGTCAGCGATATCGTCAAGTATCCGCATCACGGTGTGGGCCGGAACCCGGCAGCCGCGAACACAGCCTCGCTGCTCAAGCCCGGCGGAATGGCCGTGCTGGCAGCCGGCCTCACGGACAGTGAATCCGCTGTCGCTCTGGATGCCATAGGTGTTCCCCATGTCAATGTTGCGGACGGTACGCAGATCTTCGTGTTGACGCAGGAGGGTGCAGAGTACATTGCCCCGTAATCGTTGGCGCAAATCAAAAGAGGTTATCACATTTGAGATAGCCTCTTTTATAGTATTCCAAACCTGCCTTTACCCTACGAATATCGCCAGCGCGAACATGAACTGTCCTAGATAATAGGCGCCCAGGCTTATGTAATCCAGCCACATATGATTACGGTCAACAGTCAGATATGCGAGCATGGCATCCGAAGCCGCAAAGAGCAGGGCGCCCGCAAAGAACAGGGGCTTCTGCGGCAATGCCATACTGACCATCAGGCAGAGCAGTGTTGCATAGCCAAGGACAAGAGGAAGCCTGCGTCCGATACGTTTCCTGTACCGCGAAAAAAATGCGGTTGCCAGACCCATCAGCGCGGCAAACAGTATCAGGCTCGCCCATGTCGGACGGTGCATCACACAGAAGCCGATGATATACAGGATATGTCCAAGCCCGAAAAGTGCGCCGCCGATCATAAACTGAACGCACAGTACGCCATCCGCTATCGTGCAGACAACGAGTCCCGCCAGAATGATCCAGTAAGCAGGCTGCGGGTTTCTGATGCATCCAAGCAATGCCACGACCACTGCCATGGCGGTAGCTGCGCATTTGACTGCGATGGACTGCGCTTTAGAATGCCCGGGAAGGGTCTTGATCTTCTGAAAAGCCAGGTAACAGCCAACCATTACAGCAAAAGCTGCAGCGACTGCATATTGCACGGTATTTCTCTCCTTCATAAAACGGCAAAACGCCTGAGCGCTTTGCCGTTGATCATTTACGCCTTGATCCCGCGAGCGGCGTTCTTCGCACGCTGCTCATGGCTGAGCGTGCGCTTGCGCATGCGCAGGCTCTTGGGCGTGATCTCCAGCAGTTCATCGTCATCGATGAACTCCAGGCACTCTTCCAAAGTCAGCGGATGCACACTGACCAGACGCATGCTTTCTTCGGCAGCACTGCTGTTGCGCGTATTGGTCACATGCTTCTTGCGGCACACATTACACACGATATCGCCCGGACGACTGTTGGCGCCGCAGATCATACCGGCATAGACCGGCACCTGGCTGCCCACGAACAGCGTACCGCGCTCCTGGGTATAGAACAGGCCGTAGGTCGTCGTCTCACCCGTCTCATATACGATCAGTGCGCCGACATTGCGATGCGGGATATCTCCGCGGAAGGGCTCATAACGCTCAAATACGGCGCTCATAATGCCCTCGCCGCGCGTGTCGGTCAGGAACTCGCTGCGGTATCCGAAGAGTCCGCGGCTGGGCACCAGGAACTCGAGACGCACACGGTCGCTGCCATCCATTTTTTCCAGTGTGCCGCGGCGGCGGCCCATCTTTTCAATAACGGCACCGGCATATGCCTGCGGGACGTCAGCCACCATACGCTCGATCGGCTCGCATGTCACGCCGTCGATCTCCTTAAGGATGACTTCTGGTTTGCTGACCTGGAATTCGTAGCCCTGGCGGCGCATCGTTTCGATCAGGATCGACAGATGCAGTTCACCACGGCCGCACACATTAAAGCATTCCGTGGTCTCACCGTCTTCAACGCGCAGGCTCATGTCCGTCTGAAGCTCGCGGTACAGGCGCGCACGCAGGTGGCGGCTGGTCACATAAGTGCCCTCTTTGCCTGCGAACGGGCTGTCGTTAACCGAGAAGGTCATCGTCACGGTCGGCTCGGAGATGTGCACGAACGGCAGCGGATCAGGCATCTCAGGCGCACATACGGTATCGCCGATGGAGATATCCTCGAGACCCGTCAGTGCCACGATATCGCCCATTCCCACTTCTTCGGCAGGCAGGCGCTTGAGTCCGTCATGTGTGAACAGACCGGTCAGACGCCAGGGCGTCGAGACCTTATCCTGCTCATGATAATTGCAGCGCACGACCATCTGGCCTGCCTTCAGCACGCCGCGGCTGATACGGCCGACACCGATACGTCCGACATAATCGTTATAGTCGATCGTGGAGATCAGCACCTGTGCCGGGCCCTGGTCATCGCCTTCGGGCGCGGGGATGTACTTCATGATCGCTTCAAACAGCGGGCGCAGGTCTGTGCCTTCCACTTCCGGATCCAGCGTGCAGGTACCCTTGCGCGCGGATGCGTACAGGATCGGGCGCTCCAGTGTCTCCGGGTCCGCGTCCAGCTCGATCAGGAGGTCCAGGATCTCGTCCACTACCTCGGTGCAGCGCGCATCGGGGCGGTCGATCTT
>JAFZPO010000186.1 GCA_017550305.1 Clostridia bacterium | reverse complement strand
GTTTATCGCTGTCGGTATTTGCATGCTCGTCGGCGCAAGCCCCTATTCGCTAATCCCTGCAATGCCGTATCTTTGCAGCGTGATCATCGGCATCGCTCTGGCGGCACTCGGCGTTCTCACCGCTGTCGGCTGCATGTATTATTGGGCGCTCATAAAGCAAATGGTTAGATCCTTCGGTAGATTTCAGCGCAACACTATTGCCTCGGCTACAGGAAATCCTGTCCTCCCGCCTTTGCCCGCATACATCAAGTTCATGCCGAAAACGAATCGCAGGCTGCGCAATCTGGCGTTGATTGCTCTGCTTGTTTTCGCCGTGTTCTTCATCATTGGTTTCATTGTCTGCGCACTGTCCGCCGGAAGCTTTGAATTCTGGCATGTATGGGGCTGGTTCGTGAATTGACAGAAGCCGATTTTGACCCTCTGATTGGTGCGCAGCTATGTGTCTTTTACGCGCTCTTTCTATAGTTCTGTACCTTTTGCGCGCTCTTTCACAAGAAAAGTCAGAAAATCATTAGATTATCTGGCCTTTCTTTTTTCATCCGACAAAAGCCTCGGGAAATATCATCTTAGGTGTTTTAAGATGCATCCGGGGAGATGGGATAATCAATGATGTGGATCCTGAGATCAGGTGTTTGCCAGAAACACGTGATCATACAACAATACAGGACAACCAGAAAACGCTTTCCGGATTGCCCTGCCATGCTGTGTAGCCGCTGCTTCTCAGAACAGGAGTGAATTGTCATTAGACGGACAGTTCATGCTTTCTGCCGGTATTGCCCTGTTATTGCCAGGGGACGTAGTAGCGCTGGATGAGTGCAAGCTGTCCCGCACCGTCAAAAACGACGTATATGTTGTTTGTTGCAAATCCGGGGCCGCCCTGCTCGTTTTCTGTTTTGAGCATCTTCAGAAACTCAGATGCCGGGTGAACAGTCGGAAGATACTGGATTTCCCCTGTGGACGGATTGATGTCATCCAAAAGAAGCAGGGTGTCAGTGACAGGCACTTTCAACGTGGCGAGAGTTGTCCATGTGTTGTCATGCCAGTCCGCAATCTGATAGTTTCCATCCAGGCTCTCATATAACCAAACGGAGCCTTCCGAAAACTCGTATTCACCCTCATTGATGACCAGATAACCAGAGTTCTCAGTAAGAGTCTGGATCAAGACTTCTTTTCCCTGTGTGTAGATGGCATCTCCGATGGCAAGCCCCAGAATGTCTTCAGCACTGAAGGTTTCGGGGATGATCAGTTCAAGCGTCAGCATATTCTCATTGGATGAGTATCCGGTGATCCGTGCATTAACGGCGACGGAGAACAGATGGTCCGGATTGATTTCGGTGGCAAGAGCTGTGACGGTTGTATGAACCGGCTCAGAGAAAAGCGGGATAGGGTCCCAGCCATAATCCTTATACGCTTCCACATCCAGGTTGTTCGCAATAACATAATCTTGGATATACTGATGCCGGACATTTGTCAGCAGATCACCATCGCCATATGATGCGACAAAGAACAGTTTCTCAAGTTCCTTGTCTCCATGACTGAGCCGACGGATATCTGCGGCATATTCTTCACCGTCACCAGCCTGATCTACTGCTGTTACTGTCCAGCCATCATTGGTTTTTTCCAGCGTCATGATGGCCGGAGCTTCACCACCGGATATGCACTCCAGCGTTTTCCCATTCAGCTCATAATTGAAAACCCAGAAATTGCCATATACGAGAATATGTGAATTATCTGTCTCTTCCGTTCTGATGATAACAGGTGCCGGTATTGACACAGAACCCTCCGTGACCAGATATAAATCCTGCCCCACCTGGGCGGTATAGGCAGCAACGGCAGCTTCGACCGGATCGTTTCCCGTATATGCATAGGGCGGAAGAGATCCGTCAGCTAAAGCAAAACCAAAGCAGCATATTGCGGCATACAACAGACATGCAATCAGTTTTTTCATAGCGCTTCTCCTGAATTGTTCTAATTCATCTCTGAATGCCTGAAGCATTCATTTATACATACGTATCAGCAGCACTTGTTATTGCAGGCAGTTACGCTTTTTTTGTTTTCGAAACAACTCGGTATCATTTCATCTGCTTTTCAAAGCGGAACATTCCGTCAAATCCTTCGTCAGAATCATAGCCGTTTTGCTCACCTGTCTCCGGATCGTGAGGATCCGGATGATAACGGTGAAAAAATTCCACTGCATGAAAACCGCACTTGTTGATATAGAAGTGGATGTTTCGCTTCTCGAAATACGGAGTGCAGGTCTCCCACACACGGGTATCCGGATACAGGTTTTCCACAGCCTGCCAGGCCGTAAAGCCGATTCCTTTACTGTGAACCTCTGGAAGAACGAACAGAAGGTCCAGGTGATTATGCTGCGTCTTTTCATCGATCTGCAGAACGACCCCACCAACGATTTTTCCATTTTCCCGGATACGGTAAGCGGCGCCTGTGCTGATGCTGTGTTCAATTGTCTTGCGGGAAATGATTTCGCTGTCCTCTTCAAAGTGATCGTCACGCATTCCGAACTCTTCTGTTGCACCAAATCTGAATGCGCGCTGATTGTCCAAAATGAATTGTTCGTAGTCATCGTCAGTAAGTTTTGTCAGGGTAATGACAGCCATGTTCAAGTCCTCCTTCAATAAAATGGCTCGGCAGCAAAAGGCTTATCAGCCAATTGTTCCGAGCTCACCCGGCATCTTATCCAACAGGCGGCCTGCAAAGCTTTCGCTTTACGATCCCCTACGCTACGGCGTACTGTCCTCCGATGACCGATATTCGATTCATGGGGAATATACCATAGAAATAATGCTTGTGCAAGCAGAATATACAGTTCTGGTACTGTCAGATAAACTTGAAAAGCTAGAACATTGTCATCTGTAGCCGTGGTCATGAACAAGTTTCAATTGATCTCCTGTAAAGTGTCAGAAAAGAATTACCATTATGTGACTTATACATTGATATTTACAGGCGCGGCATGTATGATAGAAGCTGTAAAGCCGAATCAATGGAGGAGGTGCCCAGATTGAATTATATGGAAGAGTCACTTCGCCTGCATGGAGAATGGCAGGGTAAGATCGAAGTGGTGTCTCGTGTTCCGGTAACAACGAAAGATGAGCTTTCCCTTGCATATACTCCCGGTGTGGCACAGCCCTGCCTGGAGATACAGAAAGACTATGAGAAATCCTTTACTCTGACCCGGCGTCATAATCTGGTCGCAGTCATTACAGACGGTACAGCCGTGCTTGGATTAGGCGACATTGGTCCCGAAGCCGGCATGCCGGTAATGGAAGGGAAATGCGCGCTGTTCAAGGCATTCGGAGATGTCGATGCTTTTCCTATCTGCATACGCAGCAAAGACGTTGACGAGATTGTACGCACTATATACCTGATCTCGGGCTCTTTCGGCGGTATCAATCTGGAAGACATTGCGGCGCCACGGTGTTTCGAAATAGAACGTAGGCTGAAGGAGATCTGTGATATTCCGGTCTTCCATGATGATCAGCATGGCACTGCTGTGGTAGTCAGCGCTGCACTGATCAATGCATTGCGTGTTGTGAAGAAAGAAATCGGTGAAGTAAAGGTTGTGATCAATGGCGCTGGTTCTGCTGGTATCGCGATTGCCAAGCATCTGATGAATCTTGGTATCAGGCACATGAAAATGGTTGATCGCTTTGGTATTCTTTGTGAAGGCGAGCAGATGAATCCCGCACAGGAAGAAATGGCGAAAATCACGAATCCTGAAAAATACTCAGGCAAGCTTGCTGATGCGATGAAAGGTGCGGACGTATTTATAGGTGTCAGCGCCCCGCATATCGTCAGCAAAGAGATGGTACGGTCCATGGCTCCCGGTGCGATCGTATTTCCTATGGCAAACCCGGTGCCCGAAATCGAGCCGGATGATGCGCTGGAAGCAGGTGCCGCGGTCGTTGGTACGGGGCGCAGCGATCATCCCAACCAGATCAACAATGTGATGTGCTTCCCCGGATTGTTCCGCGGCGCGCTGGATGTGCGCGCCCGGGATATCAATGAGGCTATGAAGCAGGCCGCCTCCTATGCACTGGCTGATCTGGTATCACCGGAAGAACTGAGTGCCCGGTATATTCTGCCCATGGCATTTGATAAACGTATCGGACCTGCTGTTGCTGCTGCCGTGGCGAAGGCGGCAAGGGAAAGCGGGGTAGCGAGGCTGTAAGTTCTATCGCAGAAATCAGATGAAACTGATGTATGCAGAAAGGTTGAAGAATGGATATTGTTCTCATTGCGGCTGGAATCCTGGTAATACTGAATATAATCTCCTTTGGTCTGATGGCCTATGATAAGCATTGCGCCAAAACAGGAAAGTGGCGTGTTCCGGAGAAGACGCTGTTCCTGGCCACAGCCTGTTTCGGTGGCCTGGGTGGTGTGCTGGGCATGACACTGTGCCGTCATAAGACAAAACACTGGTATTTCCGTATTTTCTTCCCTGTGCTTCTGGTTATACAGGTCGTACTGCTGGTGCTGGGATACAGCATGCTGATAAAAGCATGATCGGAGGATAAACCGGATGAAGGCAAAAGATCCGCTGCTGAAACGGAGAATAGCACTGGCATTGGTCGGCATGCTGCTGGCAGGTATCAGCGTGGGGATATTCAAACGCGCATTCTTTGGCGTGGACCCGTTCCAGTGCTTCTGCAATGGCTGGGCACAGGTGATTCCCATTGGCTTTGGCACGCTGTACATGCTGATCAATGCCGTGCTGCTGGTGATCGACCTCTTCCTTGACCGGCACTATATCGGCATATCCACTTTCATCAACCTGTTTCTGCTCGGGTATGTTGCGGAGTTTACTGAAGGAATACTGGCAAGCACACTTGGGGAAACGGGTCTTGCAGTACGCCTGCTTCTTCTCGTTGTAGGCATCGTCCTGACGTGTATTGCTGCAGCACTGTACTATACAGCAGACCTTGGTGTTTCGACATATGATGCGATCCCGCTGTATCTCTCAGACAGGAAGTATAAAGTATTTGGACATGTACTTCCGTTCAGAGTGATCCGCATCGGATGCGATCTGCTCTGTGTGCTGATCGGTTTCCTTCTTGGTTGGATGCCCGGTATCGGAACCATCATCACCGCCCTGTTCATGGGCCCGCTTATTACTTTCTTCCGGAAGAGGCTTTCGGATCCGCTCCTGCAGAAACAGCCGGCCTGATCGCTGGGCAAAAACTTCCCTAGAAAAAAATCGACTGCCATGACAGTCGGTTTTTTGTTAGAAAGCTATTCTTGAATTATTCCGATGGTTTTTTAAGAGCGGACAATTGTGCTATCAGAGTATCTGCCGAGAAGCAGTCTGCGGTGCTTTGCAGGGAACCGGTAATGATTACCATTACGCCTGCGTCTTCCATGAGCGCGAGGACGGACGTATACTCCTCTTCCTCGGCATCATTCAGCCCTGCAATAGTACTGATCAGATATGAAACGTCATCCTTGTGGCGGATAAAGGCCTCATATTGCTCTTTATCCCAGTTCATTCCTTCAAGTGCGGCGGTAAAAGCATTCTGCAGATCGGTGTCCTTCATGCTGTACATCCGCCACAGTGAGGCATAACTGATCAACTCTGCAGCAATCCGTGCAGCCTTAAGGGAAGCTCCGGCGGTTCCCTCCTCCATTTCATAAAGGGGGAGTAGTACATTCTGTGCCAGATCCTCGGCATGCGGAGCAGGCTTGATTACTGTCTGCAGATGAAGATTATTCAGGTCCGGAAAAACACTGTCAGCAAACGCCAGAATGAACCCGTCATTCTCACTGGGTATAAATACTACCTGACCGATAGCTTTCTGATTCTGCCATTCTTCCTTTTCAACGGTACCGTCCTCGGCATAGGTCCGCAGGACGATATTGCCTTCATAGTCATAGACAGCGGTTTCCGTACTGACATTTGCAGGAGTCAGAAGCAGCTGGTAATCCACACGCTGTGCATAGGAATCCGGCCAATGCAGATCGAGAGAGAGTTCATCAGTATACCCGATTCCAGGCATGCAGGCGGGATACAGTTCAGCTGTTACATGCTGAACAGCGAGGTCCGCCCAGTCAGACGGGACAGGAATATCGAATATGCTTTCTGCTGTTGCGGGTGAAAACCCTAGAGACAGGGCCAGAACAAGAAGTAAGGGAAACAGTTTTCTCACTTTATCATCGCACTCCGGACATGAGATTCACAGGGGCAGTCCTGTCCCTGTGAATGGCATTATATTGCTTGCGGAAAGGCCTGGCAATGGGAGAAATGTAACAAAATGGCCGTCTGTCAGGACGGCCATGTATTACGGGGCTTAGCTGCGTTTTGCTTTCAACTGTTCGCTGATCTCATTTGCGTATGCATCCGTCAGGCGGAACTTGCGCTTAAAGAACAGCATGGCGAGCAGCAGGCCGAGGATGGGCAGAACAGTCATCAGAAGGCGCAGGCCGGTCAGAGTGGAAGCACTCTGCTGCGCGATGACAGCTTCTTCATCAGTGTTGCCGACCAGGCCGATCAGATCCAGCCCGATACCTGTTAGGAATACGGCAACACCGCTTGCAGCCTTGACAACGAATGTCTGCATGGAGAAGATCACACTTTCTTCACGGCGGCCGGTCTGGAGCTCACCGTAATCTACCGAACCGGACAGGAAGACGGTTGTGAGTACACTGAGCATACCGTTGCAGGCGAATACGATCGCACCGGGGATGCACAGCAGGATCAGGTTGTGGGTAATACCCAGCAGGCACAGAACAAGCAGCAGCAGATAAGCACCGATCGCCAGACTGATAGAGAGTATGAAGATCTTCTCATTGGTCATCTGCTTCTTGCGCAGTACAGGATATACGATCATCATACCCAGGATCTGGAATGCACCGCCTACAGTGGAGAACAGCGTATAGGTACCCTTCCAGCCTTCACCGCCGAAATCGTACTTGAAGAAGTAAATGATAAAGTTGCTGGTCAGGTACAGGGCCATATTGATCAGAACGATCGTGGCTACGACGATCAGGGCCTGGTCGTTTCCGAACAGTGCACGGAACATTTCCTTTACGCTGCTGACGCGCATGTCGGTCTGATGCTCGCGCATGAAGAAGCAGCAGATGATCTCCGTGATGACGAAGATCACGGCCACACCAAGAGCCACATAACGGAAGCCGACGACATCGCTGCCGTTGCCCAGCATGCCGACTGCCAGCATGGTGAACATGGCGATTAGAGCGCTGCCGACACCTGCGCAGGTACGCCCCACAACAGAGAGGTTTTCGCGGTCAGCAGGGGTATCCGTCACGGCGGGGATCATCGACCAGTACGGAATATCCATCATGGTATAGGTAACGCCCCACAGGATGTAAACAATGCTGAAATAGACCATCAGTGCGAGGTGGTTGCCGCCGGCTTCGACTGCTGCCTTCTGGGCATCGATCATACCCTGCGGAGCGGCAAACAGCGCATAGAGAACCAGGGCGTTCAGTACTGTGCCTGAGAACAGCCAGGGGCGGAAACGTCCCCAGCGGGACTTGGTCTTGGCGACCAACACGCCCATGAAGGGGTCATTCAGAGCATCGAACACGCGGGCGATCATCAGGATCAGGCCGACGAAAGTCGCACTGAGCTTCAGCGTGTCATTGTAGTAGAACATGACATAGCTGGCGCTGAGTGCGTATACCATGTCCTTACCTACGGCACCAATGCCAAACGCGATTTTTTGTTTGAGGGACAGTTTCACGGGATCCTCTCCTTTTTTTATTTTTCCGTGACTATTTCACGGTAAAGCGCAGGGTGACAGGGTCGAGCCCGCCGCAGCGGATGGTCAGTTCGGCAGCCCCGGTTTTGCCGATGGTACGCAGATATGTTCCGCTCATGCCACCTTCGGCAGTGACGGTATCCGGACCGATCAGCTGTACTGCACCGCTGAGCTCAAAAGTCAGCGGTAGCTGAGCATAGGGGGCAATATTGCCATTTTCGTCGAGGATACGGATACGCACGGCTGCCATATCCCAAGTTGAGTCTTCGTGCAGGGTTTCTGAACTGACGCGTGTATCCAGATGAAGCTTGCAGCTGGGAGCAAGAGTACGTGAAGCAATGACCTTGCCGTTCCGAAGAGCATCAAAGCGCCAGCTGGTGACTGCACCGCCCCAATTGCCAACATACTTGCCATACAGCGCGACACCGTCAGCGTACTTCATCTTATAACGCATCATGGCCCAGGCCATACGCGCCTTGTCCATCAACGGCATTCCTGACAATCCATACTTGCCGGCAGAAAGCAAGCAGCGGTGGAGCAGCTTTTCCTTCTTTCCGGTAAATCCTTCCTGTGAGGAAAGCAGCTCGCCGATGGTATCATCGATCTGCTTGGGCCCATGCGGAAGATGCTCATACGGACTGGTGCTGAATGCCTTAACAAAGGAATCGTTCTTATACAGCCGGACTTCGTCGGCATTGGAGAACACCCATACTTCACCTAGGTTCCCGCCCGGATAATCGCCGATATCCATACAGGAGCCCACTTCCAATACCGGATGACCGTCATCCTGGCTGGCATATACCGCAGCCGCTGTTTTGGGATTGCGGAAAGCATCAAGTACGCCGTGATAACATACCCTGTCGCCGCTGCCGAAATCCTTGTGTGTGGGGTAGTCGAACATGCACCAGCCAAAGCAGCCGGCATGCAGGCCGTCCAGAGCATCATTCTGTACACGGGCATGGCGAAGGGCGTGCTCCTGCCGCTTGCTCCAGGTATCAAAACTCTTTGTGGGGAACATGTGCCCGCTGTGCTCGCTGATCAGGAATCCCTTGCCGGCTTCCCTGGTCACCTTGCCCTTGGGACGCACGCCCGGATTATTCCCGGTATGCGAGAAATCATTGAATGCGTATACGTCTTCCAGAAGATGACTGTTCTCGATATAACGTACACCGCTGGTCTGGCGGCTGGGGTCCAGGGCATGAGCTATGCGATTGGTTTCGGTATACAGGGCATCGTCGTCCTGGCTTTCATTAATTCGGACGCCCCAGAGAACAATACTGGGATGATTACGATACTGCAATACCATCTCGCGTGTGTTTTCGCAGGCCTGTTCTTTCCAACCGTCATTACCGATATGCTGCCAGCCGGGGATCTCGGTGAACACCAGCAGGCCAAGCCGGTCACAGGCGTCAATAAACGCCTGGCTCTGCGGATAATGCGAGGTGCGTACGGCGGTGCAGCCCAGCTCTTCTTTCAGAATGCGGGCATCTTCCGCCTGCATGGAATCGGGAGCGGCATAACCGACGTAAGGCCAGCACTGGTGACGGTTCAGCCCGCGCAGGAATATCTTTTTGCCATTCAGGAAGAAACCCTCAGTGGTAAATACCGCAGTGCGGAAGCCGAAGTTTACGGTCTTCGTGTCAGCACCTGGCAGTGTCGCTTCGCAGGTGTACAGGACCGGATGCTCGATGTCCCAGGGACAGGCATCCGGAACAGTAATAAGCAGATCCTCGCCGGCCTTCCCGGTATTCTGGGCAACGGGAATACCCTGAGGATCAAGAATGCGAACTTTGACCTCGTCAGATATACCGGTCGTTTTCTGGTCCAGTGTAACGCGTACACAGGCGGTGTGCAGATCAGGCGTATGAACAAATATATCGTCAATTCGGTCAGGAGCGGTCAGTTCCATGTATGCGGGACGGTATAGGCCGCCGTATGTCAGGTAATCGATGACGAATCCGAAAGGCGGAACGGAAGAATTCTCAGTACTGTCCAGACGAACGGCTACCAGGTTTTCAGCGCCCCAGACGGCTGCATCGGTAAACTCCACGCGGAAGGCTGTATAGCCGCAGCGATGGGTCTTCAGCTCGCGCCCGTTAACAAATACGGTGGCGATATGCGCAGCCGCATCGAACTGGAGAAAGCAGCGTTTTCCTTTTTCATTCTGGGGAAGGAAGAAACGTTTGCGGTAACCGCTGAGCATCTGATAGCTTTTTTCATCAATGGAGTGCAGAGGCAGTTCGCGCACCGTGTGCGGCAGACGCACGGGAATACCTGCACCCTCGCCGACGGAAAATGCGCGACTCCATTCCTCAGTAAATTCCCAGCCATCGGAAAAGGGAATCATCTGTTTTCCTCCTCGTCAGAACATATACAGTGCTAATTATTATATCATAGTAAAAAGATGGCCGCAATCGTAAAAGTACAGTGCCGCGGCCTGACGGTATTTGCGTTTTTATCCGGATGCGCTATAATAAAGGCATCTCATTTGCCGTCTGACAGAGAGGAGAGGATCACGATGTTCGAGCACATCATGCCGCCGTTTGTTCCCGTGGAAGAGAAAGGACTGTTGCAGCGTCTGCAACATCCGCAGGGACCGGTGGATGTGGTACTGGATACGGATACCTATAACGAGATAGACGACCAGTTCGCTCTGGCATACCTGATCCTGCACAATGAAAAGCTGCGCCTGAAAGCAATTTATGCTGCGCCTTTCAGCAATGAAAAGGCACCGGACGGCCCGGCACAGGGCATGCAGCTGAGCCGGGACGAGATACTGCATATTATCCGCCTGATGAAACGCGGTGATCTGGAAAGCAGCGTATATGCTGGTTCACAGGCTTATCTGAGTGATGAAAAAACACCGGTCGATTCGCCTGCAGCACGCGACCTTGTACATCGGGCGATGGCTTACACGCCTGAATCGCCCTTGTATGTGATTGCTATTGGCGCTATCACGAACATAGCATCCGCACTGCTGCTGGAGCCGGCTATCCGCGACCGTATTACTGTGATCTGGCTGGGAGGGCATGCTCTGCACTGGCATGACAATAAAGAGTTCAACCTGCGTCAGGACATTGCGGCAGCACGGATAGTGCTGGGGTGCGGTGCTGCGGTAGTACTTCTGCCTTGTATGGGTGTCGTTTCGGCTTTTGCCACGACCGAGCCTGAACTTCGCGAGAACCTGAAGGGCAGGAATGAGCTGTGTGATTATCTCTACAGTTATACTGTCAGCGAGGTATCAGCACGCAGTAAGGTAAAATGTTGGTCCAAACCGATCTGGGACGTGACCGCTATAGGCTGGCCGCTGAACGAGCGTTTTACACGTGATGAGATCATTGCTGCGCCGATTCCGGAATATGACGGGCATTGGGGATTTGATCCGCGTCGGCACTGGATCCGGTATATTTATCAGATCGATCGCGATGCTTTGTTTAATGACCTTTTCAATACGCTGACGCGTATCTGATCATACGCTGAATCCTGCAGAAGGGAGGGAAGACATGGGACTGTTTTATCAGCCGCGGCAGAAGGAACCGAAGCGTTCTATCTTCCGGCCTCGGATGCGTAAGCCGAATTTCTTAATAACTGTACTGGTTAATGTTGTGCGCGTGCTGGCCATTGCGATACTGATGGCAGGACTTGCCGGCATAGGCGCAGTGCTTGGTATTGCAGGCGCTTATGTGGGCACAGCACCTTCGCTCGATCTGACGCTGATCGACGATCAGGCACAGACCTCCTTTATATATGACTCAAACGGTAACCTGATCACTGATTACAAGGGCACGGAAAACCGAGTCATGGTCTCGATTGCTTCCATACCCGAAAACCTGCAGCATGCTTTTGTGGCAGTGGAGGATGCGCGTTTCTATACACATAACGGAATCGACCTTAAGCGTATTGCGGGTGCTTTTATCAGCAATTTTGTGACTGGCTCACAGCAGGGAGGAAGCACGATCACGCAGCAGCTGATCAAGAATACCATTCTTTCCAGTGAACAGAGTTATAAGCGTAAGATTCAGGAAGCTTATTTGGCGATGCAGCTGGAAAACCAATACAGCAAGGACCAGATCATCGAAAGCTATCTGAACACCATTTATCTGGGTGAAAACTACTATGGGGTATATACGGCGGCCAAAGGTTATTTCGGGAAGGAACTGAAAGACCTTACACTGCGTGAATGCGCCATGCTGGCCGGCCTGTGCACGAATCCATATTATTATAATCCGAGACGGAATTTCTATCTGCGGCAGAGCGAGACCACAGACTACGCAGCTATTACCAACAACCGTACGGATTACGCTCTGCGCATGATGTATGAAAACCAGTTCATCAGTCATGAACAGTATCTGGCAGCCTTGGACACCACAACAGCACACGTGCTTGAAAACACGCAGGCAGACCAGATGTACGATTATGTATATTATGTGGAATATGCAGTCAGCGATGTTGTACAGACACTGCTCCGCCTGAACGGACTCGAGAACACTTCAGCCAATCGTGTGCGCATGGAAAACGAACTGCGTACAGGAGGTTACCGCGTATATTTGTGCCTGGATACCGAGATCCAGAAAACGCTTGAGAACACGCTATACAATTACAAGGATTATCCCGAACTGCGGGATCCCCAGGACAGTGTTTACCGCGTCCGCAATTCGGACGGTACTTATGATGAGATCGTTCAGCCGCAGGCGGCGGCAGTCGTGCTGGACTACAGAACGGGCGAGCTGAAAGCCATTGTGGGCAGCCGTACCGCACCGACACGGCGCAAGACACTGAACCGCGCAAGTGACATGAATATGCCGGTCGGCTCAGCAATCAAGCCGATCGCTGTCTATGCTCCGGCTATTGAGCTCAGCAAGCTTGGCGGTGGCGGAATAGTCTATAACATGCCTCTCCCCATTACGGGATACCTTGACAGCAACAGGCAGGAGACATGGCCTCAGAACTACGGTGGAAGCAGCTATCGCGGACCGGAAACACTGCGTACTGCGCTGATGAAGAGCGATAACACCGCTGCGGCATATGCGCTGATGAATTATGTCGGCGTGGAGAACAGCGCGAACTTCCTACGCTTGCTGGGCGTAAGTGATAAGCATATCAATGAAACGCCGTTCGGACTGGCACTGGGCAGCAGCGGAGTCTCGCCGGTTGAGATGGCTGTGGCATTTGGCGTGCTGGGAAACGGCGGCGTATACCAGCAGCCGCTGACGTTCCTGGGCATTGCCGACAGCGAAGGCAATGTCATCTATGATGCACATGCGAACCAGACACGCTACCAGGTGTTCAGCCCTTCGACTGCCTGGCTGACTGTCGATATGATGAAGGATGCGGTGCGCAGCGGTACCGGTACGAAAGCCAAGATCAATGGCCAGACAGTAGCCGGAAAGACAGGCACGAACAGCGACCAGAAAGGCGTGTTCTTTACCGGCATGACAGGCTGGTACTGCGGCAGCGTATGGATCGGGCATGACAATTACAAGGCTTTGTCCGGTAAAACGACCGGCGGCAACAGCGCCGCTGCTTTGTGGCAGACCTTTATGAGCCGTATTCATCAGCAGAAAAACCTGACTGACCGTGACATTCTGGAAGGAAGCGCGTCCAGCTATGGACTGGTGCGCGTAACGACGTGTGCGGTCAGCGGCCAGCTGGCTACCGATGCATGCCGTCATGATATCAATGGCTATGGTGTTGTCAGCGACTGGTGGCCGGCGGACGGCGTGCCTACCGTATATTGCCAGATGCACACCGAGGTACAGATCTGCGGCGCGACGGGCATGCTGGCTACCGCAAACTGCCCGAATGTACAGACAGGCGGAGTGATCACACTACCGCAGGGGCATCCGCTGTATAAATTTATCGGGACACAGTATAACGATGTGCTGACGCAGTATCTGGGTAAGTTCTCTACACTGCGCCTTAGCACCGATTCAAACCGCAATGCGGCAATCCTGTCCACGGTGACATGTACTCAGCATACGGCACAGAGCGGAAGCATGGTTGTGACTGACCCGATCGTGCGTGACCGGCTGCTGCCTGATGCCCAGGCACTGCTGAATACGGCAAGAACCCAGCTGGCAGGATTGTCTTCAGACCATCCGGGCCGCGCTGCATTGCAGGCGGCAGTGGATGCTCTGGCGGCGGTTATTTCCGGGAATCCGTCACAGACAGCATTAACACAGGCAATGGCCGCCCTGACACAGGCTATGGCAGGAGCACGGTAAATCAATTTCCCTTACGATATATAATTGGGCGAACAAAAAAGCGGGGCTGCATATGCAGCCCCGTTGCTATTGCCGAGGGATTGGATTATTTGCCGTCCACGCTCTTCCAGTACTTATCCAGAGCCTTCTGGGCTTCCTTGGCGGCTTCGTCCAGAGCTTCCTGAGCATCGATCAGTTCGATCTGCACCAGGTCACATGCGATATCCAGGGCAGCGTAGATCTCGTTGCCGGTGGGATCCAGTACGTAAGGAGCACCGATTTCAGCAGCCTGCTTCAGCGGGATAAGGATCTGGGGATTCTCAGCCGCATAAGCAGCGTATGCAGGATCTTCCTGAGCGCTGAGACGTACGGCGATGTAGCCGGTCTTCAGGCTCCAGTTTGCAGTGTGCTCGGTATTGGTCAGATAGGTGAGGAAATCAAAGGCGCCCTGCTTGGCTTCCGCGGAAGCACCGGCAAGAATGGTCAGCTGGGTCGCTTCGACAACGCCCGCGCCGCCTTTGCCGTTCAGGCCCTTTTCGGGCTGGGTATGAGCAACGATGTAGCTGAAGTCCAGGTCGCCCTGGTCGCCGGCGGAACCGGTGTAACCGACAGCGCGATCCAGCATGACATCATCGATGGTGGCATACCAGTACTCCCAGCCCTGGCCGCCGGAGTGGATGGCCATGCAGCCTTCATCGATAGCATCACGGATGAACTGCCAGGCCTCGACCCATTCAGGAGAATTGATCAGGACGGTACGGCCGTCATCGCTGAGCAGCTTGCCGCCATTGGCATAAGCGATATCGATCAGGTTATAGCGGCCCCACATGGGCTCCCAGCCCATATAGCCGGCTTCCTTAGCCTTGCGGGAAACTTCCAGCGTGCCTTCCCAGGAGCTCAGCATTTCTTCGGGATTCTCGATGCCGGCAGCTTCCATGATCTTGGTGTTGTAGTAGAACACCTGCGTGGTGCCCTGCAGAGGCAGCGCGAAGAGCTTATCACCGAACTTGCCCTGGTTATAGAAAGCGGGCACGATATCATCGGGATTGTAATCGCTGTTCTCGATATAGGGGGTCAGGTCTTCAAGGACGTTCTTGTCGGCCAGCTTGCTGATCTGGCTGTACTCGAGGATTGCCATTGCCGGGGGATTGCCGGAAGCAATGGGGGCCTGGATATCCTGGAAGGTCTCGGTGTAGGAGCCCTTAGTCACGCCGATGACTTCATACTTGTCCTGCATGGCGTTGAACTCAGCGATGGTATTCTTGACGATCTCGCCGGTAGCACCGCCGAGGCCATACCAGAACTCTACCTGCACGCGGCCGTCAGCAGCGGCAAAGGAGCATACAGACAGCAGCATGGCTACCATCAGCAACAGGGATACGAGTTTCTTCATTGTCTTTTCCTCCTTGTTTGTTATGTTGAGCGCCGTTTGATCTGCGGCGGCTAAACCAAAGTAGTAATCAGCCTTTCACGCCGGAGTCGGACAGACCCTGGATGAACCAGTGCTGGGTAATGAAGAAGAGGATCATCAGCGGAAGCACTGTGAAGGTTGAGGCTGCCATGATCTGAGGCCACTTGATTCCGTAGGAACCGCCCTCGATGAAGTACAGGCGCAGGCCCTGGGAGATGAGGTAGTACTGCGGGCGGGTAGTGATCAGGGAAGGCCACATATAGTTGTTGTAATTGGCTACAAAGCTGAGCAGGCCCAGTGTTACGAAGGAAGATTTGGTGATGGGCACCAGCACATGCCACAGCGTATGCCAGTGACTGGAGCCTTCCACCCAGGAGGCTTCGACCAGGCTCTTGTTCACCTGCAGGAATGCCTGACGGACCAGGAAGATGCCGAACATGTATACGCAGTTTGAAATGATCAGGCCGGTATAGGTGTTGAGCAGTCCCATCCGTGCAAGAATGATATAACTGGGTACATAGGTGGCGGCAGCGGGCAGCATGTTTGTACCCATGATTACGGCAAACAGCGCGCCGCGGCCTTTGAACTCGAGCTGTGTCAGCGCATAGCCAATCATGGCGGAGTTAACGACCTGGATAGCGACAATGCACACAGCTGTGAACAGACTGTTGAAGATGTAGCTTCCGAAAGCTGCGCCGTTGAAGGCCTCAACAAAGTTGTACCAGATCCACTGCTTGGGGAACAGTGAGAAGGAATTCATGACCTCGTCTTTGGTCTT
>JAFZPO010000027.1 GCA_017550305.1 Clostridia bacterium | reverse complement strand
CGATCTTGGTGAAGGCTTCGGTACGGTCATTACGGACAGCCAGCAGCTGGTCGCCCATGTACTCGATCCACTCGGGATCCTCGGAGATCTTGTCGCACAGATCCTGGAACCAGGCGATCATCTCATCGGGGGTGCCGGCCTTTACGGCATAGCCGCGCCACATCCAGATGCCATCCAGCTTGGCGTCATAGCCCAGCTCGCCATAGGTGGGAACATCAGGCAGCGCAGCCAGACGCTCGGGAGCGCCAACGACCAGAGCCTTGACATCGTACTTGGCGGTATCACCGGGGTTGCCGACGGAAGCGATGGCCTGGCCGCCCAGCAGAGCAGCGAAGTTCTTCTTGGCGCCGCCGTAGGAGATGGCCTTCATCTCTACGCCGACTTCCTGGAAGACCTGTACGGCATCGATGTACTTGGCGCCGTAGTTGGGCTCGGACAGGGTCAGCTCATTGGCGGGATCCTTGGCCCAGGCAATCAGCTCTTCGAAGGTGTCGAAGGTGGGATTGCCGGCTTCGGGATTGATGGGAACCAGCACGCAGTACGGGTCGGCCATCAGGTTGTAGACATAGGTGAAGCCATCCACGTACTCGCCGCAGTCGAGCTCGTTCTGGATAACAGCATCGATGTAGGTGGGAGCCAGAGCAAACACCGTGTAGCCGTCAGCTTCCTGACCCAGCACCCACTCACCGGCAGTCAGGCCGGAAGCGCCGGCGTTATTGTCTACGACAAAGGTCGCATCGGTATACTTGCCAGCCAGCTGCACCCACTTACGGGAATACAGGTCCATGGCGCCGCCGACATCGACGTGGTTCATGATGGTGATGGGCTGAGAGGGAGTCCAGTCGGCCAGCGCGCTGCCGGCGAACAGGCTGATGATCAGCACAAGCACAAGAGCCAAAGACAGTTTTTTCATAATCGTTCCTCCTTAATAATTCAACGCATCAGCGTTCATTACTTGTTCAGAAGATCAAACGCCAGGCCGTGACGCAGGCCGCGGTCGCTGATGGTCAGCTGCGGGGCATTCAGGCGCTCGAGGATGACCTTCAGGATGCAGGCGCCGGACAGGATGACGTCGGCACGCTTGGGCTGCAGGCCGGGGATGCTGCGGCGCTCTTCGATCGTGCGCTTCGCATAGGCAGCCAGCTGCTCTTCGATGTCCAGCTTGGTCAGGGCGGAGCCCTGGATGATCTCGGGCTTATACTTATCCATCATGTGACGGACAGCGCCCATGCTGGTGACCGTGCCACCCATACCGACCAGCTGAGCGGGCTTGCCGTTCACGCCGGCTTCGGCGAATTCCTTGTCGATCTGGGCGATGGCGGCTTCTACGCTGCCTTCGGCGACCGGATCATCGGCAAAGAAGGTCTCGGTGATGCGGTTGGAGCCCAGGTTTACGCTGAAGCGGTTCTTGAGCTCGGTGCCCTGGCCGAAGATGAACTCGGTGCTGCCGCCGCCAGTATCGAAGATGACCAGTTCGCCGTCCTGCAGGGGCAGTCCGGACAGTACGGCCAGATAGCTCAGGCGGGCTTCTTCCTCACCGGGGATGATCTGCACTTCGACACCGCACAGTTCCTTGGTGCGGGCAACGAAGTCAGCGCTGTTCTCGGCGCTGCGCAGGGCCATGGTGCCGACCGCGACAATCTTGTCAGCGCCCAGCTCACGGGCTTTCTCGGCGAAGTTCTTTACGGACTGGGCATTACGCTCCAGCGCTTCGTCGCTGATGCGGCCGGTCTTGCTCAGGCCTTCGCCCAGCGCGGCGATATCGTTGGTGTCAAGCAGCGTCTTGATGGTGCCGTCTTCCTGCTTTTCACCCACAAAGAATTTGATCGACTTGGAGCCGATATCGATAATAGCTACTTTTTTCATAGGTCTTCCTCCGATCAGAGGCCGACAGCCTGCTTCATGGCATTGATGTAGTTGATGTTGGGCAGGCCTTCAACGCCCAGCTTGCGCACCACGCTCATGACGAGGGCGGGATCGATGTGCTCAACGCACACGGTGCGGTTCGGAACGCCGTTGAACTTGGTCTCGGCAACCTCGACGATGGTCTCGTCGATGTTGGTGATATAGCGGACCTTCTCAACATTGACCACGCACAGATCCTTCTGCTGGCTGCACAGTTCCACGAAAGCGGCATAGTCATAGGACTCGGCCAGCTCGGGCACTGCGACTTTGAAATAATTAGTGAACAGGTCTACGATCTGCTCCTTGCTGAGCGGGAAAGCCAGCTTCATGGTGGGATACCACTGCTCGAGCTTGTCCTCGTTCACATTGACGGGGGACTTGATGTCCATCAGGTCATCACGGATCTTGCAGTTCTCGTTGCTGTTGCGGGAAAGAATGTACTTCTCGCTGCTCTTCTTCACAGAAGGATTGAGAGCCATGATCTTTTCGTCAGCGCCTTTGAAATCATTGCCGAAAGTGCGCCATTCCCAACGCGGAATAATCGTTCCCATAATAGTTCCTCCTTATTTAACTCTCTCAACGGCAGATCCTGCCGCTGTTTATCAGAAAAATTATAGCGCTGAGAAGCGTTTCTGTCAATTGAAAAAATATCATTTTTGAGGCGGTTTCGTTCCAGAAAACACAAAAAAACCCGCCGTCAGGCGAGTTTCTGAAGCAGTCCGGGGAGCTCTTTTACTTCCGGCAGCGGGTGCGCCGAAAGCGCGGCTTCGGGCATGCGCTGGAAGAGCGTCCATGTCCCGGAATAGAACCGGCGGGGAAGGAAGAGACTGATGCGGTCCGCTTCGGTCATCAGCACGGCGGTCTTCTCATGCTTCGGATCAAAGGCGGCGAGCGCATCGAGCAGGCCTTCATCGAGCGTAGCAGGCTCATCAGCCAGCACCAGGAATCCCCGGTCCCCGGTATCCAGCTGAACCTTGTCCGCCCAGCGGCTGAGCGGGATGCCGCCGTAGGGGCGTCCGTATATGACCGTGAACCCCGGAACCGTACACGGATGCTCCAGCGTCATGAGCGCTCCTGTAAGGAACTGGCGCTGCGCGGTTCCGGCATGGAAACCGACGGTCAGTTCGGTCAACACAGCAGGCATTCCGTTCCAGATGCCGCGGAAGGAATAAACGAACATCGGCTTGTCGGCGGTCACATCGGAGGGAAGCAGCTTTTCCCAGGGCAGGCTTCCCTTTATATCATCTGCTTCCGCATCCTGCAGTTCGCCAAACTCCAGACCGTAGCGGACACGCATCCGTGCGCAGCCGGCCGTATACCTGCGCTGGCCGATGAAGCGCAGCGCATACCATACGATCAGGCCGGCGATGGCAACTGCAAAACCGATGCCCCGTTTGCCTTTGAAGATCATGACAGCCCCGCACAGTTCAGCCGCCAGGCCGAGGATCACTCCCATCATCCACTGGATACGCAGGCCTTCGAGTGCCTTATATTCCGTCTTCACAGGTCAGATACCCCCTGAATGGTTCTGGTTACTTCGTACCGAACAGCGCGGCGGCTTCCTCGCGCATCTTATACTTGAGGATCTTGCCGGCCGCATTCATGGGGAACGCATCGGCAAACTGCACATAGCGCGGCACCTTGTGGCGGGCCATATGGCTGCGCACATAATCCTTGAGCTCATCTTCTGTCAGTGATTCGCCGTCCTTGAGGATCACGACGGCGCAGATCTCCTCGCCGTACTGCTTGTCGGGCACGCCGATCACCTGCACATCGCGGACTGCAGGATGCGTATAGATGAATTCCTCGATCTCGCGCGGATAGATGTTTTCACCGCCGCGGATGATCATGTCCTTGAGACGCCCGGTGATCTTGTAGGTGCCGTTCGGCAGACGGCAGGCAAGGTCGCCCGTATGCAGCCAGCCGTCCGGGTCGATGGCGGCAGCGGTCGCTTCGGGCATCTTGTAATAGCCCTTCATGAGATTATACCCGCGCGCGACGAACTCGCCGTTCACACCGTCGGGACAGTCGGCGCCCGTTTCGGGATCGATGATCTTGCATTCGACATGCGGGAACGCGCGGCCGACGGTCTCGCAGCGCTCGTCGAGCGGATCATCGAGCTCGCTCATGGTATCGCCGGGCGCGGATTCCGTTTCGCCGTAGACCGAGACGATGCCGCGCATGTTCATCTCATCCGGCCTTGCGGCGCGGCGCATGAGCTCGGGCGGACAGCCGCTGCCGGCCATGATGCCGGTGCGCATATGGCTGAAATCGGTGCGCCTGTAATCGGGATGGTTGAACATCGCGATGAACATGGTCGGGACACCGTGGAACGCAGTGATATGCTCCTGATGGATGCAGGCCAGGGCGTTACGCGCGCTGAAATAGGGCAGGGGGCACAGTGTCGTGCCGTGCGTCATGCTCGCGGTCATGGCCAGCACCATGCCGAAACAGTGGAACATCGGGACCTGGATCATCATACGGTCCGCGGTCGAAAGGTCCATGCGGTCGCCGATGCACTTACCGTTATTGACGACGGCGTGGTGCGTCAGCATGACGCCCTTGGGGAAGCCGGTCGTGCCGCTGGTATACTGCATGTTGCATACGTCATGGATGTCCACTTTCGCGGCCATGCGGTGCACCTGCTCGAGCGGGACGGAGCCCGCGCGGGCAATGGCCTGCTCCCAGGTCAGGCAGCCTTTCATGCGGAAGCCGACCGTGATGACATTGCGAAGAAACGGCAGGCGCCTGGCATGCAGCGGCGTGCCGGGCGTGCAGTCCTCGAGCTCGGGGCACAGCTCCCGGATGCTCGCGGCATAGTCTGAGTCCTGGCTGCGCTCGATCATGACCAGCGTATGCGTATCCGACTGGCGCAGCAGGTATTCGATCTCATGGATCTTATAGGCGGTATTCACGGTGACGAGCACCGCGCCGATCTTGGTCGTCGCCCAGAACGTGATATACCAGGCAGGGATATTGGTGGCCCAGATGGCGACCTTGCTGCCTGCGCGGACACCCAGGGAGATCAGAGCGCGGGCACACTCGTCGACATCGTCGCGGAACTGTGAATAGGTGCGCGTATAGTCAAGCGTCGTGTACTTGAAGGCGTACTGGTCGGGGAACTCCTCGACCATGCGGTCGAGGACCTGTGAGAAGGTATAGTCGATCAGGACTTCCTTGGGCCAGACCGCCCAGCCTGTATGCAGTTTGTTGGGGTAGAGGGATTTCTTTTCCTCCGTCTGGCCGAAGCGCGACATGTACCCGGCAAAGTGCGCGAAGATAACCGTCATGTCATCCACTTCGGGCAGCCAGCGTGGGTCCCATTCGATAGTCACAAAACCGCTGTAGTCGACCGAGTCCAGGGCTTCCATCAGGCGCTCGACGGGCAGGTCACCTTCGCCGATCAGCTGGTATACGGGTTTGCCTTGTTCATCGGTCACTGAATCGCGGATGTGTACGTGGCGGATATAGGCGCCGAGGTTGGTGACCGAGGTCTGTGCGCTCTCCCCGCGCACGCGGCAGGGATCGTGCAGGTTCCACAGCGCCGCAAGTGTGTCGCTGGCATAGCTGTCCAGCAGGTCGCGCAGGACGGCAGTGTCCGCAAACTCGCCCATCGTTTCGATCAGCAGCACGAGCCCGCTCTGTTCGGCCAGCGGCATGGCGAACGCGAGCGCGTCGCGGACAGCGCTCTCGCTGTACTTATCACCGCAGAATACAGTATGCAGGCGCACGAACGGCGCGCGCAGGCGGCGCGCTGCTTCGATGCAGGCGCGTATCTCTTCGAACAATGCATCCTTCTTCTCCGGATCGCACAGGTCGACTGTCGTATCGATGCAGGGGATGGAAAGGTTGCGGTCATACAGCGCACGGTATGACGCGGCAGCCGCCTGCTCGTCGCCGGGCGCGCCTTTCTTCTGGATGGCGGGGGCATAGAGATTATGGATCTCGATCCCGGAAAAGCCGAGATCCGCAGCGGCGCTCAGAAAATCGTTCCAGTCCGCGTTGTGCCAGCCCTTGGTGGAAAAGCAGAGGTTCATGATTCTTTCTCCTCATACACGATCTTGTTCAGCGCGCCCAGGTACGCGCGGATCGCGGCACCGACGATGTCGGTGGAAATGCCGCTTCCCGAATACAGCTTGCCTTCATTGCGCAGTTTTACGATCGCGCGGCCGATGGCTTCCTTGCCCTCGGTCACGGCGTCGATGCGGAAGTCTTCGAGTTCGAAGTGGCGTCCCGTGACGCCTTCCATTGCCTTGAACGCGGCATCGATCGGGCCGTCGCCGCTGGAAATGCCTTCGCAGCGCTGTTCGTCATGCGTCAGCTGCAGGCAGGCGGTCGTCGTGATGATGTTGCCGCTGTTGATCACGTAGCTTTCGAGTATATAGGTCGCCGGGACCTGCATGGCGGTGGCGGCGACGATCGCGTCCAGTTCCTTGCGTCCGACGGGCTTCTTTTCGGCCAGCTGCCGGAATTCCTCATAGACCTTGGCCAGGTCTTCATCGGTCAGTTCATAGCCCAGCGCACGCACGCCCTCGGCAACGGATGTGATGGAATCGGCGCTGTCATAGGTGATGGTATCCTCCTGGGACGGGAGGGAAGAGGCATCGCGCGTCTCCATGCCGGTCAGGCGGCGGATGCGCTGCAGCGTGCGGTCAAGCTCGGTCGTGCGCACGGCGGTGAAGAGCCCCAGCGCGTCGCCCTTATGGCTGACGATGCCGCAGATGGTGCGCAGCTGCGGTGCGGAGGTCCCGACCAGGCTGGTCTTGGCGCCGCTTGCGCCTTCGCACAGCGCGCGCACGACACTGGCCGCGGCCAGCTCGAGCTGGTCGTCGCAGAGGACCTTCAGGAAGACGTCCTTGAGAGCGGGCAGGCGCTCATACAGACCGCTCAGGAATCTGGCGAACTCCTCGGGCAGCATTACGCCGGCGGTATCGCAGAGCGTTACGCTGCTGGCGCCTGCCTGAACGGCGGTATCGATGGCTTTGATGAGGAACTCGGGGTCCGCGCGGCTCGCGTCCGCAGCACAGAACTCGACGTCCGGGCACACCGCGGCGCAGGCACGGGTCTGTTTATCGATAAAGGCCAGCATGGCTTCCGGCTTCTTGCGCGCGATGTACTCCATCTGCACGCTGGATACGGGCACGTCCACGACGAGACGCGGGCGCACTGCAGTGTGCAGCGCTTCCCAAGCGCGCTCGGGGCCGTCATCAGCAAGCCCGACGGGCAGTGCGAGCGCCGTATTGCGGATCACGGAAGCCAGGGTCTTTATAAAAATGCTTTCGGCCTTGTTCTCCCCGATCGGGGCAAGCTCGATGGCGCTGACGTTCAGACGGTCCAGGCTCTTGGCGATCTCCAGGCGCTCCTTGAAGCTCATCGCGCCGTTCTCCGTGACGAGGCGCAGCGTCATGTCCGTAATGCTGATCTTCTTCATATCGAATCCCCTTCAAAATGAATAAAGCCCTGAGGCATCTGCCTCAGGGACGGGAAAACCGCGGTACCACCCTGTTTGCCGTGCGGGGCACGGCCACTCAGCCGGTCCTATCAGACCGTTCACCATGATAACGGGGTGCTCCGGAGCCTTTTACTGGTCTTTCAAAGACTCTGCTCGGAAGGGAGACCGTCGCCGTCGCCTGCTGTCGGCTTGCACCAGCCGCCGACTCTCTGAAAGCGGTTAGACGGGACGTAGCTTCGTCGCTGCATTTGCTGATTAATTTATCACGGCATACGCCTGCTGTCAAGCGCATTTCCATATGAAGCTCATTATAATAACTGAAAAAACATGAAAAAAACGGAGAATAGACAGCAAGTCTTATGCATTGTTTGCCATTATATCGGAAAAATATTGCTTGACGGACGGG
>JAFZPO010000185.1 GCA_017550305.1 Clostridia bacterium | reverse complement strand
GATGCCCATTCCGTTCTGCACAGCGTTGCGGACACGCGCCGCCACCTCGTCCGGTACCGCATCATGACGCTTGTGCCCCCACCAGAGCATGACATCGGTCTCTCTGAGTACTTCATCCGTGATCTCGTTCACCGTGTCAAGCGTAAAGCATTTCACTTCGATATCATCAGAGCGCAGACAATCAGCAAGTACCGTGTGAATACCCTGCGGATAGACAGCAGCCACACGCTCGCTTTCGCGTTCATGGACATATTCGTTATAAATGGCAACATGGATCATACGCATTTCCCCCAATTCAAGCAAAACTGACAAGAATATATTCGCCCTGAAACCGGAAAACCTTTTATTCTATTGCATATTTTTTCAGAATCATTGCATCGATCAGCCCGTCTACGGTACGTTCGTACAGGATATACAGGCTCCTGCCGTCCGCGGCCAGGTCCGGATACCCGCCGATCTCATCTACTGTGACCATCTTTTCCCAGCTCAGGCCGCCGTCAGTACTCTGTTTGATTGCCAGGTTGATGCGCCCTGCCTCAGCATCACAGTTGGCAAACAGCACCGTTCCGTCTGGCATGGAGATCATGCTTCCAAAACATCCGGGATCCACCAGAGCTTCAGCCTTATGCAGCTCGACCACCTGTTCCCCGCTGCCTTGGTACCACCCGAGATATCTCCGGCGGTCCGGTTCGCGGTTCCGGCTGTTGAACAGCACTCTACCGTCAGGAAGCTCCGCGATGCAGGTCTCATTTGCATCAGCAGCGCCTTTCAGCAGGCACTCGATATGCCAGGTGGCGCCGCCGTCTTTGCTGGAGATCGCGCCGGCAACAGAAGGCTTGTGCGCGCGCCTGTATGCATCGACCTGTTCGCCGTTGGCGAGCCAGATCGGCGCTGTCAGCTGTCCGTTCCTCCTCCTGATGCCGTGGCCGGGGCCTGTCGCGCAGACGTTCCATTCGTAGTCGGCCTCGCGGAACGCGGCAGTGATCTCCCGCGGACGACTCCAGCTGATGCCGTCATTCTCACTGACGCAATGGAAAGCATGTTCATAATGCCAGTGGAAGATCAGGTGTACCCTGTCTCCGTCCACGATCAGTGTGGGATTGTTCAGCGTATCGTCCGGAGCACCGCCAAACTCCGCCGGAAGGCAGATCTCCTGCTCCTGCCAGGTTTCACCGTCATCAGTGGAACGGCATAGGATCAGGCTGATATTCGCCCAGTCGTCATCCGCGGCCATGCGTCCCTCATAGCAAATGAGCAGAGTGCCTTTCCCGGTGAGCACAATCCCCGGGATACGACACTCCTGAAATGGGCCTATGCCCTTTTGTGTGAAAGTACGCGACCACAGCAGCCGCAGGCTTCCGATCATTGTTTGACCTCCAGGATGTCTAAGCGGATTATTCCAGTACGACGCCGTCCTCAAGCAGAATCTTCTGAAGCTTTCCGATATCGACGGCAGCAGGATCGATCTTATCCGCAAGGGATATCGCGGCCGCCGTACCGGCAGCCTGTCCCATTGCAAACACCGGTGGCATCACGCGAATCGCAGCCAGTGCTTCACGGTCCATGGACGACGCACGACCTGCTACCATCAGGTTCTGCACTTTCCTTGGCAGCAGGATCCGGTAAGGCACGCCGTAAGCATCGCCCTTTGCCGGCTGATAATTTACAGATTTACCGCCGTGCATATCAATAGAGTTGCCAGCCAGGAAAATGTCATCCTCAAAGCGGCGGCCCGCACGCAGGTCATCGCCTGTCAGCACAAAATCTCCCTGGATACGGCGCGTCTCACGGTGTCCAAGCATGGAAGCAGATGTGGTAACCTCGATATTCTCACAGCCCGGCACGATACGTTTGAGCATGGCTACAATCTCATCGATCTGTCTGCGCGCGGCAACTGTCGCCTGCGTCACTTCGAACGGATCACAGGCGTTCTTCAGCTGCACACGCGACATGTTGACACGGAAGGTGCCGTCCGGGCATTCATAAATGGCGACCTTTTCACGCGGCACATGATAGCGGCCTGCTTCCCTTTCCTTTTCGACTGCCTTATGGAAATAGATCGATGTGGGATCGCCTGTCTCTTCGCGTATACGTTCCATTCTGGCTTTATCAACACCGCGGATAATGAAGAACAGGCTGGAAGGCTGGGCCACTCCCTGCTCATCGCCATACAGGAATGGAGCGCCGGCAGATGCCGCAACGTCTGCATCGCCTGTGCAGTCGATGACCTGTTCTGCATCGATCTCAATGAGTCCCGCTTTGGTAGCAAACACCGCACCGGTCACCCGGGTACCGTCCTCGTTCATTACGGCCCGCTGGAACAGCGCGCCGTAAAGCAGTTCAACACCCGCCTCTGTGCACATGTCCTCCGCCACCGCCTTGAATGCCTCGGCTTCAAAGGGGCCGCAGTGATCGTGTCCGGCAATGCGGTAGCCCGCGCCGGCATCGCCCGCACGGCATTCCGAGGGATGAATCGCACCGCCGCGTGCCATCATGCGGCGTACGAACTCGTCATAGAAGCCTACGATGACCTGGCGCTCACCGGCCGGATCATAGCTGGTCATGAAGGGACCGATCAGTCCGCTCGTGGCCATGCCGCCCAGACAGTTGTTGTTCTCCGCCAGCAGTACCTTCGCGCCGTGACGCGCCGCGCATACCGCCGCAGCGATTCCCGCGCAGCCGCCGCCAACGACCAGCACTTCGGTCTTCCGTATAACAGGCACATCAAAAGTATAGCTGCTCATGTTATCGCACTCACTTTCAGATAATTTTTCCAATAATGATGCACAAATATTACTTATACTGCGGCAGCCAGCCCTCATGCGCTGCGATCAGGTCATCGCACAGCGCGATGGTATCATCGATACTGAGCTCGCTCTGCGTATG
>JAFZPO010000184.1 GCA_017550305.1 Clostridia bacterium | reverse complement strand
GTTTATCGGCATTGTAACTGTTTAGCTGGTTTTTGATCTGAGACATTCAGTCATCCTCCGGATCAATGAACATAACATCTTATTCTACCATATATAGCGTATGATTGTCAAAACGGCATACTGCATTTTGCAGTATGCCGTGATGAGGAAACCTTGCTGAGCCTGTTTGACGGAATCCGGATTAATCCCTGCGGAACAGGTCGCGGGTATAGACCTTTTCTTTGACATCGTCCAGTATGGGATCATAGCGGTTGGCAATGATACAGCCGCACATTGACTTGAACTTGGCCATGTCGTTGCAGACAGTGGAGCCGAAGAAGGTGCTGCCGTCTTCGAGTGTGGGCTCGTAGATCAGAATAGTGGCACCCTTGGCCTTGATACGCTTCATGACGCCCTGGATGCTGCTCTGGCGGAAGTTGTCGCTGTTGCTCTTCATGGTCAGGCGGTATACGCCGATGATAATATCACGCTCTTTGTCAGGGTTATAAGCTTCGCTGCCTGTATATGCACCGGCGATCTCCAGTACGCGTTCAGCGATGAAATCCTTGCGGGTGCGATTGCTTTCAACAATGGCCGTCATCATGTTCTGCGGGACGTCCTGGTAGTTGGCAAGCAGCTGTTTGGTATCCTTGGGCAGGCAATATCCGCCGTACCCGAAGGAAGGATTGTTATAGTAATCGCCTACGCGCGGGTCCAGGCATACGCCCTTGATGATTTTGGCTGTATTGAGGCCTTTTACCTCGGCATAGGTGTCTAGTTCGTTGAAGAAAGACACGCGCAACGCGAGATAGGTGTTGACGAACAGCTTGGTCGCTTCAGCTTCCGTAAAGCCCATGAACAGCGTTTCGATCGGGTTCTTAATGGCACCCTGCTGCAGGAGCGTTGCAAAAATGCGGGCAGCATCTTCTGTATGTTCATCACAGCCTACGATGATACGGGCGGGGAACAGGTTGTCATAGAGGGCTTTTGATTCACGCAGGAATTCCGGGCTGAAAATGATGTTGTCCATGCCCATCTTTTCACGGATCTGTGCGGTGTATCCGACCGGGATCGTGGATTTGATCACGATCATGGGCTTTTCCTTGCGGTCTGCCGTGGCAGTCTTGATCAGTTTCAGTACGCTTTCGACAGCAGAACAGTCAAAGAAGTTCTGCTTGGGATCATAGTTTGTAGGAGCAGCAATGACGATAAAATCAGCATCTGCATAGGCTGCTGCGCCGTCAGTGGTCGCAGTAAGGTTCAGGATACGCTTGCCTTCTTTGGCTTCAGTCAGGAATTTTTCAATGTACTCGTCTTGGATTGGGCTGATCCAACGGTTTAGTTTCTCGACTTTCTCAGGCACGATATCGACAGCAATGACAGTGTTGTGCTGAGCAAGGAGCACCGCGATGGAAAGGCCGACATAGCCGGTACCGGCAACGGCAACCTTATATGAGCGCTCGGCCTGGGCACATACCGGCGCGGCATCGCTGATCATCAGTGCAGCGGTGTCAAACTGGAGGGCTTCGGCAAGCGCCTGCAGCTGATCAACGGAGGGCATGAAGTCCATTGACTCCAGACGAGAGATCAGTCCGCGATGGATACCGGTCATCTCGGCAAGCTTTGTCTGTGTGATCTTCATTGCCTTGCGGCGAGCTGCTACGGTCTCAGCAAGCAGTTTCAGGGACAGCTTTTTCATGATTTCCACCTCAATTGTCACTAACAGTGAAATTCTTACACATTTAATGCGGATTACTCATGCATTATATCAACAATCGAAATGAAAATCAAGCATTTTGTCATTGGCAAGAGCATAAAGCTGATCGATTCCCGCTTATTTCTCAGACTGAAGACGAAGCAGGCTGGCATCCCAACAGAACCACGGGGGATTTTTGTCCAAGCTGGAAGATGACATATAATATTCAGCATCCACATAGGGAACCACATCGGCGGAGAGCGTGCACAGATAATCCGTGTCCTGCTGTTCGAGCAAGCCGTGCTCAAAGGCGCTGATATTATATTGTGCAATCATGGCATCCACATTCAGATAATTAAGGGCGATCCATGTACAGAGTGTCAGTGCTGCCAGAATCTGGAAGATACGCAGCTTTGGATTCAGGAGACGTGCAAAGGACAAAGCCAGTGCAGCAGCAATCATCGCCATTGCCCACAGGGTCAGAAGACGAAGCATACTGAGACCGAATACCGAGATATACAGCTGCATGCGCCGTACAGCGGAAAACAGCATGACGGCCGTCAAGGCAAGAAGCAGGGTACACAGGACGTTCAGCAGACGTGAAGGCTGCGTGAGTATACGCGTGAGGGCAAATACCACCAGATCGATTGCTGCAACAGCGACCAGCTGGAAGAACCCGCTGCGTGCATATTCAGCATATCCGCCTGAGGGAAGCGCACCCTCCAGGACACCGGACAGATAGAGTATCTGTATGTAGTCAAAGACTGCATAAACAATGCACAGTACCGAAAGCAGTACAATGAACGGGGTGCGGGGGTGAGCTGCAGATGCATGTTCGTTTGTTGAGGAAGACGGCTGTGACAAAGCATACATGGCAGAGAAAAGGAACATGCCAAGCAACACTGTGCGGAAAACACGAAGCATGGTCATCGTGGCATTTTCAACGGTTTCCTGAGCCCAGATTGAGGACAGGGTTTCCGAAAAGACATTGTCCGCGGAACAAAGCAGCGGCAGTATAATGACAAGAGCGAGAGCGGAGAGCAATAGGCCCAGAATGACATATCTAAGACGGATGCCGGTTTTTTTCCGCTGCCTTACCAGGACAAAAGGAATATGCCAGTTGGAAAACAATGAGCCTACCGTGCGGATGAACGCTTTCCACAAGCAATATGGGGACAACGGCGACTGACGGTTATGTCCGGCGGAATACTGCAAGGTAAGTGAACAGGTAATAATCAGTACAGGGAAGTTTAGAATCTTCATGGTCCTGCTGCCGAACAGACCGTAACAGGCGCTCAGAAGGATGCTGGCCAGGAGCAGCAGGACACCGGGAACGTTCAGACGCGGACGGCAGATGAGCATGCCCGCGGCGAGCAGCAGCCAGAAAACCAGGGTCATGCCGATGCCGGGCAACAAAGAATCCGCCAGCGGACCGCCATAAGCGAAGACGTACAGTGCGGAGCAGAGCATCCCTGCTGTCATTGCGACAGCAAACGGCCGGCTTTCGATATGGATTGTGTCCGACATACGGCCTTTTCTGAAAGGATCAATGACAGCGGCATCAGGGCTTGACATGCGGATCCTCCTCATAGATCAATATGTCCCCAACCTGGCAATCGAGCGCGCGGCAGATGGCCTCCAATGTAGAAAAGCGGATCGCTTTGGCTTTCCCGTTTTTTAGGATGGACAGGTTGGCCAAGGTGATGCCCACCTGATCGGCGAGCGCAGATACGCTCATTTTGCGGCGGGCGAGCATAACGTCCAGATCGACACGAATCATCACATTCCCTCCTCAAACGGTCAGGTCACTGTCTTCCTGCAGCTGTACAGCGTGGTGCAGCAATGCTGACAGGGCATAGGCCAGCAGCGCAAAGGCAGCGGTAGCCATAGCGGCCAGCAGGAACAGAAGCCAGGTTGGACCTATGTCTATATTGGCGAGCATGCAGACAACAATGCATGCCAGCCAGATAACTGCGGCAGCGGACATCAGGCGGCAGATCATGCGCAGCCCGCGTACATTCTCATCACAGAAAGAACGGTTTTCGCCGATACGTATGCTGATGCGCAGATAGAGAGCCAGTGATGAGGCATACAGTATCGCAATGCACCAGAGAACACCCAGAGCAGGCCAGAAGAGCCAGGCCATTTCAGGATAGGACGTGCGCATATCATTGCCTACGGCAGGCGCCCAGATGAAGAACAGGAAAACACCGCCGATTCCGGCGAGAATACCGGCAAGTACCAACAGGATCGAAAGCTTCTTGTGATTCATGATGAATCCCTCCTTTTGAGGAGATCATATCAGACGAAACACCGAATGTCAATATAAATTTATCGTAAAACAATAAAATTATTTTGAAAAACAAAAGAGCCTTAGGCGAGGCTCCGAATCACAAGGGATGATCAGACGTCCGGGAACTGCTCTTTGAATGCCTGAATGCGGTCTTCCATTACTGCACGCCATGTGCTGCCGTCATCGGCAAAAGGATTGATACCAGGCTCGCGTTCCTGCCAGCGCTCAAGCATGTGGCATACGCTGGGATGCGAGCCGATTGCCAGCTGGACCGGGTATTCGTGCAGGCGTTCAAGTCCCTGCAGGAAATCTCTGCGCAGACTGTGAGGCAGATGTACGGAGTCAAGGAAGGCGTCGGTCATGGTGTTGAAGCCAAGGCCGCCATGCATTCCGCACAATACAGTATGTCCGTCAGCGGTGTCTTCAAAGAAGAATGAATGCGCACCGGGCGTATGCCCGGGGGTATGTTCGGCACGGATAGAGAAACGTCCCAGGCAGATTGGCTGGTCAGGCTCATAGCAGGCATCCACCTGGAAATCCGGACAGTTGCACGGATCCGCAAGAAGCAGTTCGGGATGCCCGATGAAAGGCACATCATCCCGGCCCAGCCACAGCTGTGCACCTGTATAACGGCGCAGCGCTTCAGCTGCTCCTGCATGATCATAATGCGCATGCGAGATCAGCAGCAGACGGATGTCATGCGGATCATACCCTAGGGAGCGGATACCGTCCAGCAGCAGATACAGCGTCTGCGGCATGGCGCAGTCAATCAGGATCAGCCCTTCACCGCTGTCCAGGAGATAACTGCCCACCCAGCGGTTGCCGACATAATAAACGTGGTCAGCAACAGGGAAGGGCTCCACGATATAATCCCACGGATGAATGACACTGTTGTGCACTCTCATCATTTCCTCTCCAGTATCAGCTGAACTGTGCATCGTACATCTGACGGTAGAAACCGTTCTGACGCATCAGTTCCTTATGTGTTCCGCTCTCTACGACATTGCCATCGCGTACGACAAGGATAAGGTCCGCATTTTTAATCGTTGACAGGCGATGTGCGACCACAAAGCAGGTCTTGTTCTGCATCAGATGGCGCATGGCGGCCTGGATCTGGACTTCGGTACGCGTATCGACGTTGCTTGTAGCTTCGTCCAGGATCAGCATATGCGCGTCAGCCAGCATGGCGCGTGCAATCGTCATCAGCTGTTTCTGGCCTTTGCTGATGTTCGCGCCGTCATCGCTGATCACTGTATCATAACCCTGCGGGAGGCTCATGATATAGCGGTGGATATGTGCTGCCTTGGCAGCCGCAATGACTTCTTCACGTGTGGCATCCTGACGCGCGTAGGCGATATTGTCATAAATGGTTCCCGAGAAGAGCCAGGTATCCTGCAGGACCATGGAATATGCGCCGCGCAGCGAGCGCCGTGTCAGCATGCGGATCTCTTTACCGTCCACATGGATACTGCCTTCATCCACGTCATAGAAGCGCATGAGCAGATTGATCAAGGTAGTCTTGCCGGCGCCTGTCGGGCCGACGATTGCGATCAGGCTGCCGCTGCGAGCGGTCAGGTTCAGGTTTTTGAGGATTGTCTTTCCAGGCTCATAACCAAAGCTGACATTCCGCAGTTCCACATCCCCGTGAACGTCCTGAAGAACTTCGGCTTCAGGAAGGTCAGCTGCCTCGAGGGGTTCGTCGAGCAGCGAGAAAACACGGTCGGCTGCCGCCAGGGCGGAGAGCAGCTCGCCGTAGATGTTCGCGATCTCATTGATCGGGCCGGCAAACTTGCGGCTGTACATGATAAAGCTGGAGATACCGCCGATGGTCATCCCCGCCAGGGCGATACCGCCGATCGAGAAACCGCCGGTCATGTAGAGCAGTCCGCCGAATACACTGATCAGGGAAAGCGAGATGTTGTTGATAAGGCCCATTGAAGGACCGATGATGCTGGAATAGTATTCGCTTCGGCAGTAGGCATCCACGACTTCGCCGTTGAGCGTGTCCAGATCGCCGAGCACATTACTTTCCTGATGATACGCTTTCAGCGTCTTCATGCCGCTGATCTTTTCTTCCACAAAGCCATTCAGTTCGCCCATCTTGCGGCTGCGCAGACGGAAGAGCGGGTTTGTATGTTTGGTAATGAAACGCGTTATGAGGATACTCAGCGGAATGGTAATGACAAAGACCAGAACAAGCACAGGAGAAATGCGGATCATCATGAGCAGTGAGCCTACAATGGTGATAAAGCTGGCCAGGATCGTGACGACGTCCGTAGACAGGGAGGTGTTGATAGTATCGATGTCATAAAAGATGCGGCTGATGATATCACCGATCGGGTGCGTGTCGAAGAAACTGACCGGCATATCAGCCAGACGGTTGAACAGGTCACGGCGCATCCGCAGTGTTACGTTGCGGCTGATATACACCATCAACACGGAAAGGGCATAACTCATGACGGCGGACATGAAATAGAAAGCGAGCATCAGCAGTGCATAATGCCCTACACCTGCAAAATCGACACCTCCGGCTTCCTTGCCGATGCAGTCGATCGCGCGGCCGGACAGAGTAGGTCCCATCAGGGAAAAGCTGTTGCTGCCGATGGTCAGGCCGAGCGCTATCAGAAGCAGCCACTTGAACTGCCACAGGTATTTACCAAGACGGAGCAGGATGCCGCGCTTTGGCTTTTTCAGCTCGGCCTCCACACGGGGATTGGGATTGCCGTAGCGGTTTCCGCGGCCGCCCATACCGCCCATACCACGGCCCATCATGCGTCCTCACCTCCGATCTGCAGCTGCGCGATCTCCTGATAGAGTGGACAGCTTTTCATCAGTTCTTCATGAGAGCCGAGGCCTACAGCTTCACCGTCTTCCATGACAAGGATCTGGTCGCAGTGCATTACGGCACTGATGCGCTGGGCAATAATGATCGTGGTGGTTTTGCTGCTCTGTTCACGCAGCGCGGCACGCAGGGCTGCTTCTGTTTTGAAGTCCAACGCGCTGGTAGCATCATCCAGCAGCAGGATATCGGGAATACCGGCTAAAGCGCGGCTGAGCAGCAGGCGCTGCTGCTGGCCGCCGGAGAAGTTGCTGCCATGAGAAAGCACCTCGCTGTCGATCCCGCCTTTTTCCTCAACGAAACCGGCGGCCTGTGCACGGCGCAATGCATCGTCTACTTCCTTGACGGAGATTTCGCGCCCCAGGCGTACATTCTCACCGATAGTGCCGCGGAAAAGCGCATCGTTCTGGAAGACTGCACCGATGCTTGCACGAAGCTCGCCCAGGTCCAGACTGCGGATATCCCGGCCATCCACGAGGATGCGCCCTTTGTCAGTATCATAAAAGCGCAGGAGCAGACGGATCAGCGTGCTTTTGCCTGCACCTGTAGGGCCGAGAATGCCCAGTGTCTGTCCGCGCCGAAGTGCGAAGCAGATATCATGTACACTGGGAGTTGTATGATTATACGAGAAGGTGACATGATCGAAGACGATATGCGGCGCATCCGGTGCGGGTGTTTCCGGTTCAATGGAGCTGCCTTCCAGCGGACAGAGCATGACTTCTTCAACGCGCTTTGCTGAGGCCAGGGACTTGCTGGATACTGTCAGGAACCTGGTGATAGACAGCATGGCGTTGAGGATGGTCGTGAAATAGCTCAGGAATGCCACGATCTTACCGGGCTGGGTCAGGCCGCTGTTCACACGCCGCGCACCTGCCAGTATGACCAGCACGAGGCCGGCATTGAGAAGAAACTGCATGGTGGGATTATTGACGGCCAAAATGACGGATGCCTTGGTTTCCTGTCTTGCTACAGCGCTGTTGACACCATGAAAACGCTCTTTTTCGTGCTCACTTTTGTCCAGCGCTTTGATAATCCGTACACCGGAAGCGTTCTCACGCACTACACGGACCAGTTCGTCAACACGTTCCTGGACTTTGGTATACAGCGGTACGCCCTTGCGCGAGATAAGAAAGACTAGCAAGCCCATGAACGGGAGCATGGCAATCAGGATCAGAGAAAGCACGGGATCCAGCGTCAGCGTGATGCATATGCCGCCGATCAGCATGATAGGCGCGCGCACGCCCAGACGCTGAGTCAGACCGATCAGACGATAGATATAAAAAGTGTCCGTGGTCATGCGCGAAATCAGCGAGGGGATCGTGATGCGGTCGATATCGCTGGAACGCATGTGCACGATACGGTCAAACAGGTCATGGCGCACGGAACGTGTTACATCCCGGGCAACAGTAGCTGCGGTGCGGTTAGCGAACACATTGAGCAGCCATGCACTGACGGAACAGGCGAGCATCAGGCCGCCCCACAGCGCAACACGGCTTACATCGCCCATCGGAGTGACAGTATCAATAATATATGCGAGGATGGAAGGAATAAGCAGGTCCATCAGCGTGCCGATGAACTTTACGCTCATCCCCAGCGCAAAACGGCCGGCAACAGGCTTTACGTATTTGAGGATAAACCGCACGCGCTTCCCTCCCGTAATGCATAATCATGAAAAAGCTTATTTCATTATAAACTTCTTTGGTAAAGCATTCAAGCATCCAGCGGTTTTTTTATTGCACAGTTAAGCGCAAGACAGCACTCTGAAGCAGGGAAAAGGAGGATGCTTCCTGGTATATTATTTGTGCGGGCTTTCTTTCATTGCGGTTTGCTGTGGTTGCGCTAGATGCCTTTCTGTGGTAAAATAAATTGCTTCGGCAAATATACTAATTCGCAAGGAGAGATTGCGTATGAATATTCTGTTCACAGCCGGCGAATGCGTACCTTTCATTAAAACAGGCGGCTTGGCCGACGTGGTCGGCGCTCTTGCGCCCGTGCTGGCAGCTAAAGGGCATGATGTACGCGTGATGGTGCCCAAATACAGTGCTATTCCTCAGGAATACAGCAATCAGATGCACCATGTGCTTGATTTCTATGTGCAGCTGGGCTGGCGTAGCCAGTACTGCGGCGTAGAAGCACTTGAGCAGGACGGCGTGACCTACTATTTCATTGATAACGAGTATTACTTCAAACGGAATTATATCTACGGCATGGGCGGCGATGAATACGAGCGCTTTGCTTTCTTCTGCAAGGCCTGCCTTGAAGCATTGCCCCGTCTTGGCTATAAGCCGGAAATCCTGCATGCGCATGACTGGCAGAGCGGCATGATCCCCGCTTTGTTGCGCATTCAGTACGATGCCGATCCGTTCTATCGTGATATCCGTACGGTATACACGATCCATAATCTGCAGTACCAGGGCATCTTCGGTGTCGAGCAGATCAAGGATGTTCTGAGCATCAGCGATGAGTACTTCACCAACGACAAGCTTGAATGCTACGGCTGCGCCAACTTCATGAAGGCGGCTCTCGTATACAGCGACGAGATCACCACGGTCAGCCCCAGCTACGCAGAAGAGATTCAGACCGCCTACTTCGGCGAGCGTCTGGACGGACTGCTCCGTGCAAGGCGGAATCATCTGTCCGGCGTGCTGAACGGAATTGATACGGTCCTGTATGATCCCATGCACGATCCCATGATCGCCGCGAACTATGGGCCTGACGACATGAGCGGCCGCGCGGAATGCAAGCGTGCCCTGCAGCGTGAACTCGGACTGGATGAGGATCCCGATGCCATGGTAATTGGTATTGTCAGCCGCCTGTCCTCACAGAAAGGCCTGGACCTGATCGATCATGTGATCGGCCAGATTATGGAGGAGCATGTGCAGTTGGTCGTGCTGGGCATGGGCGAAAGCCGTTATGTCAATCTGTTCAGCTGGGCTGAGCAGCAGTATCACGGACGCGTAGCCGCCCGCTTCCAGATGGATAACGCGCTTGCGCATCATATCTATGCCGGCGCAGATCTTTTCCTGATGCCTTCGCAGTTTGAGCCCTGCGGCCTCAGCCAGATGATCGCACTGCGCTACGGTTGCATTCCGCTTGTACGCGAGACCGGCGGACTGCGCGACACCGTGCTGAGCTATAACCGTTACAATAATGCCGGCAATGGCTTCAGCTTCTTCAACTATAATGCACACGACATGCTGTTCGTCATCCGCCGTGCCATGCGGTACTTCCGTGACCGCAAGGAAATCTGGCAGATGCTACAGCAGCGCGGCATGCATGGCGACTATGGCTGGGGTGCCTCCGCGGAAACTTATCTCTCCCTGTACCGCAGCATGCTTCCGCAGTACGAAAAGCCTGCAGAGGAAAAGCCTGCTGTGAAGCCGCGCGCAACGCGCAAGAAGGAAGCTGCTCCTGAGAAGGCAGAAGAAAAGTCGGCCGCCAAGCCTCGTGTGACGCGCAAGAAGGAAACGGCGCCTGAAAAGGCTGCTGAAGAAAAGCCGGCCGCGAAGCCGCGCGCGACCCGCAAGAAGGAAGCTGCTCCCGAAAAGGCAGAAGAGCAGCCGGCGGAGAAGAAGCCTGCCCGCAAACCGCGTACGACTAAAAAGAATGCGGAGGAGACCAAGTAATATGGAATGGATGCTGGATTCAGCTAATCTGAATGAAGTCCGTGAGTCACTTGAGATCTTTCCCATTTGTGGCGTAACTACTAATCCGACTATCCTGCGTGCTGAAGGCAGGATCGATTATGCCAAGCATCTGCGTGAGTTGCACGCGATCGTCGGTGCGAACCGTTCTTTCCATGTACAGGCTGGCGTGGATGGCTGTGATAATATCGTGCGGGAGACGGAGCGTATCCAGGAGATCGTTGGCAAGGATGTATACATCAAGGTTCCTATTACCGAGGAAGGCCTTAAGGCTATTGCCAAACTGAAGGCACGCGGCATCCATATTACGGCTACAGCTGTTTACACCGCTTATCAGGGACTGCTGGCGGCCGATGCGGGTGCTGATTATCTGGCACCTTACTGTAACCGTATGGAACAGTTCGGCATTGATTTTGGTGCAGCCATTGCTCAGATCCGCCATATGATCGACCGCGATCATCTGCCGGCAAAGATCCTGGGTGCCAGCTATAAGAATGTCGGACAGCTTGTGCGTTCGGTTGACTGCGGTGCACATGCCATTACCGCACAACCCGCCATGCTTCGTGCGGCACTCCAGTCTGCATTGGTCCTGGACGCAGTCCGTACCTTCAATGACAACCAGGCCTGGATCGACGGAAAAGAATAAAACTGTAAACACACAATAGCATAACAGTGAAGAGAAAGGATCCCGCCGCAGCAGGATCCTTCTTCTTCGCTATGAGAACGATGATGTTATGCAAGCATGATCTGACCGCCGGTAACAGGAATAGCCTGACCGGTCTCATACTGCTGTTCCACTACATACAGCAAAGCGCAGGCAACGTCTTCCGGGAGACAGCCGCGTCCCATGGGTGTCCTGTGTTCATAAAAGTATTTGACTTCCTCAACGGATTTCGCACCGGGAACCTTGCCGGCCAGGAAATACTGGCGGAAAAGACCCTTTTCAGGGTCTGACCATAACGGGCCTTCCAGATAGTCACCCGGGCAGACGGCATTTACCTTGATGCGGCGGGGATAGAGCTCCATGGCGAAGCTTTGGACAAGACCGACTGCGCCAAACTTGGAACCGGCATAAGCGAAATTGCGGGAAGACCCGATCAGGCCGCTCTTGGAATTGATCGTTACGATGTCGCCGGTCCATGCCGGATCAGCTTCGTGCTGCGCGGTCATGATGACGGAAGCATATTTGGCACAGAGGAAGAAGCCAGTGTAATTGACGGAGGTCACGAGGTCAAAGTCCTCTTTTTCCAGCTTGTCCAGGGGACCGGAACGCACGATACCCGCATTGCTGACAAACAGATCAATGCCGCCGAAGCGGTCTACTGTTTTCTGCACCAATGCGGCAACATCTTCTTCCCTTGTAACATCGGCCCGCATCGCGTCAGCACGTTCACCGAGCGCCTGAGCGGCGGCAAGCGCGCCCTGCTCATTGAGGTCAGCAAGCATTACAGATGCACCTTCGCGGTAAATGATTTGTGCGAGTCCGAGGCCAAGACCCTGTGCACCGCCTGTCACAACGGCAATCTTGCCTTTGAGCCGGCCGGGGGCATCAGGACGTTCATGAATACGCTCTTTTGCAACAGCCTGCCAGAAGCTCATATCGATCATGGAGAATTCCTCCTTCATAGCGTGCATTTCTCCTTCAGCATAGCTTTGATGTGACTGACTGTCAACAGTTTTTCTTTTGCCGTGTACAGCAGCTGGACAAGTGCTTGATCGGCCAGTCAAAGTATGGTTGTGGGCAGCGGATGGACAGCTGTTTTGCTATGGCTGTGCCGCTTTTGTATATCTATGCATCCGCCGTTGACGCATGCGCTGAGATAGCGCTATAATGGCATATCGAAAATAAGGAGGCAGATGCCGATGTATGCATTCATTGGTGCAGGCAATATGGGTGGTGCGCTGGCCCGCGCACTGTGCAAAACGCTGCCCGCTGAGCAGGTGATCCTGTATGATATCCTGCCCGAAAAGGCGAAGGCGCTGGCAGAAGAACTGGGATGTATTGCGGCATCTGACGCCGCCGACGCAGTTGCTCAGGCCGACTTTGTCATGCTCGGTGTCAAACCGCAGATGATGAAAGGCGCGATGGAAAAGATCGCTCCACACCTGCGCGATGATGCCGTGCTCATTACTATGGCCGCAGGGCTTACAATGGAAAGTATTCAGCGTATGGCCGGGAAGGAATACCCGGTGATCCGTATCATGCCCAACACTCCCGCACTGGTAGGGGAAGGGATGATTCTTTATACGGCAAATGAATTGGCGAAGGAAGAACGCCTGGAAACGTTCCTTCATGACCTGACTGCCGCCGGACGCTTCATGCCTTTGGAAGAAAGGCTGATCGATGCGGGAAGCTCAGTATCCGGTTGCGGCCCAGCATTTGCGGACCTTTTCATGGAAGCGCTTGCTGATGGTGCCGTGGCTTGCGGCATGCCCCGTGCGCAGGCTTTGGAGCTGGCTGCACAAACACTGGTCGGTTCAGGCCGCCTCGCCCTGGAAGGCGAGCATCCGGGAGTGCTCAAGGACCGCGTCTGTTCGCCCGCCGGCACGACGATCCAGGGCGTCCGCGCGCTGGAAAAGGGAGGCTTCCGCAGTGCGGTCATGGAAGCAGTGATCGCTGCCTATGAGCGTACGCTGGTGCTGCGCGACTGATAGCCGGATAAGAAGCATGAATTGAAAGGAGCGGAGTGTGCATGAAGCTGTTTATTGCCAGCCAGCAGGATCTGGCTGAGGCGGTGGAACGGCTTGGCATTCTTCCGCTCTTTGCGAACAGCCTGACCGGCTTTTCCGTTGAAGAGCATGTAGCGCCCAAAGCATGGTTTTCCAATGAACCCGGTGTATGGGAATGGAAGGGTCCTGTGATCCGCGAGACCGGCTGTGCCTATGGGAAGTTTTTCGAGCATAAGGCTGCCTTTGTCAGTGCTTCCTGGTTTGCTGAGCTTGCGAATTACCGCCGTGACGGCTATGATTTTGATGCGCGCTGGGAGGACGGTCTGACTTCATATAAGGATAAGCGGCTGTATGAACTGCTGGCTGCCCATGAGCCGGTACTGTCCAGGCATCTGAAGACGGATGGGGATTACCGCAAAGGCGGAAACACGGGCTTTGATACATCCATGACACGCCTGCAGGAACAGTGCTATGTACTGATCAGCGATTTTGTGTATGAGCGCGACCGGTTCGGGCAGCCTTACGGCTGGGGCGTGGCAGAGTATTCGACCCCGGAAAAATGGCTGGGAGAATCGTTCTGTGAAAAGGTATATCAGCGCGAGCCCCGAGAGTCATACGAGCTTTTGGTTACACATCTGCAGTCGCTGCTGCCGCGCGCTGAAGAGAAAGATATCCGTCGTTTTTTGCGTTGAATAGGAGATAAGTATGCAGTATTCAGTCATTGTCTCAAATGTGGCATGGATGCTCGTTTATATGCTGGTGGGATACGGCCTTGTAAAGGTCCGTAAGGCAGACAGTACCCACGCGCGCAGCATTTCGAGCATTCTGGTCTACGTATGCGGATCGGCCATGATCTTTGAGGCTTTTCAGCGGATGGAGTACAATCCGGAAGATCTGCGGCGTATCGGCCTGTTCTATATTGTAACCCTGATCATCCAGATCCTGATGATCGGCGTATTGTACCTGATACTGCATCGTCGTTATGAACAGGCGAAATACCGCATCCTGACAGTTGCGGCAGTGCTTGGAAATGTGGGATTCCTGGGACTGCCCATGGTGCGTTCGCTGTTCCCGAATGAACCGATCGTAGCCTGCTACAGTTCTGCGTTTTCGATGGACATGAACCTGATCGTGTTTACCGTAGGCGTATATATGCTGACACACAATGCGCGCTATATCTCCCTGCGCGCCGCAGTAGTCAATCCCACCACACTGACTATTCTGGTAGCATTGCCTCTTTATCTGCTGAATTATCATCTGCCTGAAAAGATCCTTGAGCCGATCACTCTGCTCGGGCGTATGACGACTCCGCTCTGCATGATGGTTCTGGGCATGCGGCTTGCCGCGACCGAACTGAAGTCGATCTTCAACAAGCCGTTTGTTTATGCGGGGTGTTTCCTGAAACTGATCGTATATCCGCTGTTTGCATATGCATGCGTTTACTTTGTTCCGGGACTGGACGCCACTTTCAAGGCATGCGTACTGGTGCTGTGCGCCATGCCGTCAGCATCGATCATGCTTTCCATGGCGGAAATACACCAGTGCGAACAGGAGAACAGCGCGAAAATACTGCTCGCTTCCACGCTTCTGTGTACAGTGACTGTACCGCTTATACTATTGATCCTGTAAAAAAGGAGAGGATGTTGGATGAAAATTTTTGTGATAGCGGCCATTCTGTTTGGCTTTTGCTGGGAAGCAGCCATGGTATGGCTGGATGCTCGCTGGCAGCGCACACATGCCCTGCCGGATTGTGTACGGGATGTGTATGATGAGGCTGAATACAAACGCTGGCGGCAGTATGACAGCGAGAAGACACGCCTGATGCTGGCAGCAAACGGTGTTCAGGCTGCTGTTCTGATTGTTTTGTTTGCTACAAACGCATTCGCCTGGTGGTCAAAAGTGCTGCCCGGGAGCGAGTATGCAAACGCACTGCTTCTGCTGGCTTCATGGATACTTGTTTCCTCACTGATCAGTATGCCGTTCAACTATATAAACGACATGAAGATCGAGGAGAAGTACGGATTCAACCGCAGCACAAAGAAGACCTTCTTCGGTGACTGGGTCAAGAATCTGATCCTCAGCCTGATCCTCATGTGCGGTCTGACGGCAGTGGCGATTGCCTGTTATCATGCGATGGGGAATGCGTTCTTCCTGGCTGTGTACGGCGTGCTGGTTGCTGTGATGCTGCTGATCTCCACCTTCAGCCTGACCTTCATGAAACTGTTCAACAAGTTTGAGCCTCTGGAAGAAGGGGAACTGCGCACGCGGCTGACGGCGCTGTTTGAAGAAAACGGATATAAGCTGAAGAACATTTATGTCATGAATGCTTCAAAACGCACGACCAAGGCCAACGCATTCTGTGCAGGACTCGGCAAGTTCAAGGAGATCGCCCTCTATGACAATCTCGTCAATGAATTCAGCGAAGATGAGATCCTGGCTGTTTTCGCCCACGAGCTGACGCATTTCAAGCACAGCGACACACGGCACCAGACACTGCTTTCCCTGCTGCGCTTCCTGCCGGTCGCATTGCTGATCCTGCTGCTGGCGGCCGTTCCCGCCTGCATGACGCAGCTGGGCTTTGACAAGCTGAATTTCGGCATGGTCATGCTGACTGTCTTTGAAGCTGTTGATACTCCCGTGATGCTGCTCAGCGGCATACCGATCAATGCTTTCTCCAGGTTCTGCGAACGCCGTGCGGATGCCTATCC
>JAFZPO010000183.1 GCA_017550305.1 Clostridia bacterium | reverse complement strand
CCCGAACGCTATGCGGACATGCCTGTATTGTGCGAAAAGAATCACCTGTTCCCGGATGCGGCGGACTGGAAGGGCAGGATCCTGCTGCTCGAATCGAGCGAGGAGAAGCCCGCGCCTGAGCTCTACCGCAGGACCCTTGAATACCTGAAATCTGCCGGGGTCTTTGATGCCGTATCCGGCGTGCTCGTCGGGAAGCCGATGGACGAGACCTACATGGATGAGTACCGAAAGCTCCTGCCCGAAGTCATCGCGAAGCCTGACCTCCCCATCGTCTTCAATGTCAATATCGGGCACGCGGTACCGCGCTGCATCATGCCCTTCGGAGTGGATGCAGAAGTGGACGCAGTAAAGCAGACGATCCGGTTCACGGAATAAACCCCGGCACATTACAGCCGACAGGATAGATAAACTCAGAAAGTTGAGGATGAAAAGATATGCTGAAAATCGAGCATCTGACGAAAACATACGGGGAAAAGAAAGCGGTCGACGATCTGTCGCTGCATATTCAGAAGGGTGAGATCTTCGGGTTCATCGGGCATAACGGCGCGGGCAAGAGCACGACGCTGAAGAGCGCGGTCGGCATCCTGAAGTTCGATGCCGGCACCATTACGATCAACGGGCACTCGCTCTTGTCTGATCCCGTGACCTGCAAGCAGGAGCTTGCGTACATCCCGGACAATCCGGACCTGTACGATTTCATGAGCGGCATCAAATACCTGAACTTCATCAGCGATATCTTCGCGATCCCTTCTGCCGAGCGCCAGGAGAGGATCCGCAGGTATGCGGACATGTTCGAGCTGACCGCGGATCTCGCGCAGCCGATCTCCGCGTATTCGCACGGCATGAAGCAGAAGCTGGCTGTGATCGCCGCGTGGATCCATTCCCCGAAGGTGATCATCATGGACGAGCCCTTCGTGGGTCTTGATCCCAAGGCCTCGCACCTGCTCAAGGGCATGATGCGCGAGCACTGTGACGCGGGCGGCGCGATCTTCTTCTCGACCCACGTCCTGGAAGTCGCCGAGAAGCTCTGCGACAAGGTCGCGATCATCAAGCAGGGGAAACTGGTCAAGGTCGGTACGATGGAAGAGGTCAAGGGCGATGACAGCCTGGAAGAAGTCTTCCTGGAACTGGAGGCGGAATAAATGCTGAAGGTGCTTCTGAAAAAGCAGCTGGCAGACGTCTTCAAGAGCTATTTCTATGACGCGAAGAAGAACAGGATGCGCTCCAAGGGCGCCATCGCCGGCTGGTTCATCTTCTTCTTTGTCATCATGGTCGGCATGATGGGCGGAATGTTCACCGGTGTGTCGATCCTCCTGTGCGGACCGCTGACGGAAGCCGGCATGGGCTGGATGTACTTCATGATCCTGGGCGGGCTCTCGATCTTCATGGGCGCCTTCGGCAGTGTGTTCAACACGTATTCCGGACTGTACCTGGCAAAAGACAATGACCTGCTGCTGTCGCTGCCGATCCCGGTGCGCACGATCATGACGGCAAGGCTTCTTAACGTATATCTCCTGGGTACGATGTATCTGGCGACCGTGCTTATTCCCGCGCTGATCGTCTACTGGGCGGTCGCCGGGCTGACCGCATCGCGCCTCATCTGCGGCATACTGCTGTTCGTATCCGTTTCATTCGTCGTGCTGCTGCTCTCCTGCGTGCTGGGCTGGGTCGTCGCGAGGATCAGCCTGAAGCTCAGGAACAAGAGCTTTGTGACGGTCGCGGCCTCGCTCGTGTTCGTCGGCGCGTATTACTTCTTCTACTTCAAGGCTGCTGATGTGGTCCGCGATATCATCGCGAATGCCGTGGTCTACGGTGAAAAGATCAAGGGCGCGGCATACGGCGTGTATATGTTCGGCCGGATCGGTGAGGGCGACTGGCTGGCAACGCTGATCTTTGTCGCTGTCACGGGCATCCTTTTCGCGCTGGTCTGGTACTTAATGACCCGCAGCTTCCTGAACATCGCCACGGCGAGCGGCGCCATCAAAAAGACGCGTTATGTCGAAAAGCCCGTTCGGGAAAAGAGCATTTTCGGTGCGCTGCTCTCAAAGGAGATCGGCCGGTTCACGGCGAGCCCGAACTATATGCTCAACTGCGGCCTGTCCACGATCCTCATCCCGGGTGCCGGGATCCTGCTCCTGATCAAGGGACGGGAGATCTGCGAGATGCTTGAAAGCGTGCTTGCTTCACGCCCGGGCGCCGTGCCCGTGCTGATCGCCACGATCCTGTGCATGCTCACCTCCATGAATGACATGGCCGCGCCGTCTGTCTCGCTCGAAGGCAAAAACCTGTGGATCCTGCAGTCGCTGCCGGTCATCCCCAAAATGGCGCTTCGTGCGAAGGCTTCCCTGCAGATGCTGCTGACAGGTATACCCGTGATCTTTGCGGCCATATGTGCTGCCGTCATCCTGCCGGTATCGCCCGCCCTGCGCGCTCTTGTTATCGTAACGCCGCTGGCATACACGGTGTTCATGGCGATGTATGACCTGACGATCGGTGTGAAGATGCCGCTGCTTACGTGGACGAACGAGATCGCGCCGATCAAGCAGAGCGGCGCGGTCGGGATCGTGATCTTCACGTCCTGGGGCTTCTCGATCCTGCTGGGCGGGATCTATATGCTGATCGGCTATAAGATCGGCCCTGCGGCATACCTTGTGACTTGGACTGTCATCTATGCGGCCGTTGCGCTGTTCCTGCTGCGCTGGCTCGACCGGAAGGGCAGCCGTATCCTCGCGGAGCTGTGACCGGCAGCCTGCTGAACTACAGAGGTTAGAAAAAATGTCAGAAAAGACTGTGAAGGATAATCAGACGCTCATCGATTTCTGGGACAAGGCGTTTGCCATGCGGGATGACGGAAAGAACGAAGAAGTCAGCCCGGAGGCGTGGAAGGACATGGCGCCTTCCGCAAAGCTGTTCAAAGCAGCACAGGCTCTCGGCACCAGGAAGAAGGTCCTCGATTACGGCTGCGGCAGCGGCTGGGCATCGGTCATTGCCGCAAAGAGCGGCGCTATAGATGTCACCGCGGTCGACCCGGCACCCGGTGCGGCAAAAGCGGCCGTGTACTATGCAGCGGTATTCGGCGTAGAGGATCAGGTCCATGCCTCCTGTATCGCTCCGGACTGGCTGCGGTCTGTTCCCGCAAATACCTATGACGGGTTCATCTGCTCGAATGTACTGGATGTGGTCCCACCGGAAACGGCGGAGGAGATCATCCGCGGATCGGCAAGGGTCGTGACAAGGGACGCGGACGTCATCATCGGGCTCAATTACTACTTGTCTCCTGAAGCAGCTGCACAGCGGGGCATCGAGCTTCAGGAAGGCAACCGAGTATACATGGACGGCGTGCTGCGGCTCGTTTCCAGGACAGATGAGGAATGGGCGAAGATTTTTGCGCCGTATTATACCGTGGAAAAACTGGAACACTTCGCATGGCCGGGCGAGACTGCTGAAAGAAGACGGCTGTTCTGGCTCCGCAAACGCGAGGATACGGGGGACGGCAATGTGTAAATGTGCATTGGTCGTGATCGACATCCAGAACGATATCACGAAGCATTATAAGGACATCATCGACGGGCTCAATGCTGCCATCGGGTGGGCGGTGGAGAACGGCATGGAAGTCGTGTATATTAAACACAATAACCTGTCTGCCGGAACACGCACATTCAAGCCCGGCACGAAGGGTGAAGAGCTTGCGCCTGAACTCAAGGTCGTATCTGACCATATCTTTGTCAAGACAAAGTCCAATGTGCTGACCAGTGAGGCCTTTGCGGACTTCATCCGTGAGAATGACATAAGCGAGTTTTACGTCTGCGGTGCGGATGCGACGGCCTGCGTGAAGTCCACCTGCTTCAACATGACAAAGAATGGGTACACCGTGCATGTGATCTCCGACTGCGTGACCAGCTATGACCTGAAAAAGATCGGTGAAATGCTCGCATATTATGCGGATAGGGGCTGCGAAGTCAGGACGCTTGCGGGAGTATCGCGGAACTGCCGTATAAGCCTCAGAACGCACAAAAACCACTAAAAAACAGAAGGATAAACGTATTATCTAATGGCCAACAATCTGAAAGGGCTTTTCGGCCCGGGAGAATTTTATAAAAAGGCGCTGGCGATCGCCGTGCCGATCATGCTGCAGTCGCTGATCCAGAGCCTGGTATCGCTCGTGGACAACTTCATGGTCTCGGGCCTTGGCGACGTCAGCATGTCCGGCGTGAATGTGGCGGGACAGATTTTGTTCGTGTTCATGGTCTACATGAACGCTATCTGCATGTCCGGCGGTATCTTCCTGACGCAGTACTTTGGCGCGAAGGATGAAGGCGGGATGCAGCAGGCATTCCGGTTCAAGCTCGCCCTGGGATTTGCTGCCTTTGTTCCGTATCTTCTTGTCTGCATCGTGTTCCCGAGAACGGTCCTGTCATGGATGCTGATCGGCAATACCCAGGCGGAACTGATCCTGGACGAGGCGGAGAAGTATATCCGCATCATGTTCTGGATGGGGCTTCCCATGACCCTGTCGGTCAGTATCTCCAGCTCCATGCGCGACATGGGGAATGTCAAGACGCCGCTCATCATCACGGTGATTGCAACGCTGACCAACACGCTGTTCAACTGGCTGCTGATCTACGGCAACCTTGGGTTCCCAAGACTGGAAGTGCGCGGCGCGGCCTTTGCGACAGTGATTGCCAGGACGCTCGAGTTCGTGATCTTCATAGTGGTGTATATCCATACGAAGCCCGCATTCTTCGTACGTGCGAAAGACATTCTGAAGATAAACGGGAAATTGTTCTGGGAGATCCTGAAAAAGAGCGTGCTCGTGCTGTTCTGTGAAATGGTATGGGTAGCCTCTGAGACGATCACGACTGCCCTGTATAACGGCAGGGGCGGCGCGGATGTCGTATCGGGAATGTCCTCCAGCTTCACGATCGCGAACCTGTACTTTGTCGCACTGGGCGGCATCTACTCTGCGACCGGTGTCATCCTGGGCAGGACGCTCGGCGAAGGGAACCTGGATGGGGCACGTCAGCAGAAAACGTGGCTTCTGTCTGGTTCTGCAGTGTTCGGAGTGGTAATGGTGGGGTTCGGACTTGCGACCACACTGCTCGTTCCTGTTGTGTTCAGCCGGCTCAGTGAAAGTGCAGTCAGCATCTGCCGGAGCATGGTTACCCTGATGGCTCTCCTGATGCCTGTCTGGATGTACCTGAACACACAGATGGCGATTGCCAGGGCAGGCGGGGATACGAAGATGGGTGCCTATACGGACGCCGGAATGACGCTGTTCATCATGCTGCCCATCGTCTTTGTACTTGCAAAGTATACGGATGTCGGACCCGTGATCCTGTACTGCGGGGTAAAACTGGTGGATGTGATCAAACTGGTGATCTTCCACTTCTGGCTGAAGAAGGAACGCTGGCTGAAGAATCTCACCGTACAGGACACATGATTGTAAGAAATAAAAAAGCTCTCCATGGAGGAAAAAGACTATGAAGATCCTGGTATTGAACGGGAGTCCGAAACGCGAAGAAAGCGATACGATGCATATCACGAGGGTGTTTTTGGATGGAATGAATGAAGCCGTGCCGCAGGAGATCACCACGCTCCATGTGATCGATCAGCATATCGAATACTGCACGGGATGCTTTGCCTGCAAACGAAACGGCGGGACCTGTATTCACAGCGATGATATGCAGCATATTCTGGAAATGATCCTGGAGAGCGATCTGCTGCTGTTCAGCTTCCCGCTGTACTGCTATGCGATGCCCGCGCCGCTCAAAGCATTGCTTGACCGCACCATGCCGCTTTCGAGCATGGCCATGCGAAAGAGCGGTGACCGGTATGAGCATGTGTCCCAGGCGGATTTCAGCAGGCTCAGGTATCTCATGATCTGCGGCTGCGGATTCCCGAACAGCAGGCAGAACTTCGAGCCTGCGGTCGCGCAGTTCAAACTGTGCTTCCCGTCAAACCATACAATCATTACCATTCCCGAAAGCCCGATGTTCAATGCGCCGGAAGCAGCGGTCGTGACAAAACCGCGTCTCGAACTGGTCCGCAGGGCAGGCCGCCAGTATGCTGAGAAGGGGGAGATCGATCCGGAGCTGATGGCTGCAATTTCTTCGCCCATGATTCCCGAAGAACAGTATGCTGCCATCGTGAACAGCACATTGTAAAACGAAAGTAAGTGATATATCCATGCTTAAGAATCCTGAACGGCAAAACATCAGAAAACTGCTGGTCCTGGCCTGCGGTCTTATCCTTGTGGCGCTCCTGCTGACAGGATGCGGGAAGCCTGTTGTTTTCGATGGTTCCAGGGTGGCTAATGATCACGGATTCCATATGGAGTATTCCGTTCTCAACCGTGAGGAGACGGCAGAAATGAGCCTGAAGGAAGGAGACCATCTGCTGGTCTCCTATGAGCAGGAGCGGGGGAATATAGACATTGCTGTGAGATTAATGGGAGGCTCAGCCATCTATAACGGGGCAGAGCAGGTGAAGGGAGAATTCGTCCTGACGATTCCTGAAACCGGCAGCTATTTGATCTCTGTGACAGGGCATCAGGCTAAAGGAAAGATTGCCTTTGAAGTACAATAAGATCACACGTGAGGGAAAATGTATTATAAAGAGATCTATGAAATCTGGCAGGGTCTGTACGGTGATCTGCCACTAAAGGACTAAAGACCTTACGTGGATCCACTTTGTTTAGATTGCGGCCAGGATGATTTCGGGCTTTGGAGAACGGAGGACGCCATGAAGTATCAGGATATCAATGCACAAACCATTGACAGCTGGGTCGAGGGTG
>JAFZPO010000182.1 GCA_017550305.1 Clostridia bacterium | reverse complement strand
GGCGGGTTATGGTTATCAAGCGTTCCGTAATTGTCGTGGATATGAAGCACCAGCAGCTTCTCACCAATCTTGCGGATATCGTTTCCCTGGCGTTCCGTACGGATATGCGCGTGACCTGTATCCCAGCACGCGACACAGTCAAGCGCATTGCACATGTACAGAAGCTGTTCAGGCTCGGTAGAGAACATGTTCTCCATTGCGAAAGTCACACCCAGTTCGCGTGCCTTTTCCTGCCACGGACGGTAATACGCGATCGTGTCCTCTATCAATGTGTCATGCGTCTGATCCATCAGCGGGTGCACGACCATGTATTTCGCGCCGACGATCGAAGTTGCCTCGATCGCCCGGGAAAGATAAGTCTCGTACAGTTCCCGTGCTTCCCTGCTGAGCACAAGGTCACGGTACGGAGAATGGGAACTGTAGCAGATTAGGCCTTCTTCCTGAATGAGCGCGTTCAGTCTCTGAACTTCCTCCCGCCAGTTATCGCCTTCCAAAATGTGTTCCTGACGCAGTCCGATATATGTTGAGGCAAAGAAATTAACATCCACCGCTTCGAATCCCGCTTTTTTGCACAGTTTTACGGATTCGAACAGCGTATACCTTTCCTTGCCCGGACGGTTTCCATATAATCCTGTATTTGCAGAAATCAGCATCATAAATAGATTCCTTCCAGTTATCCAGTCCTGTACATTCATCTACTGAGTGCCTCTTGTATTTTTATCTTATGTAATAACTGGCAGGAATTCTATGATATTCTTTTTAAGTTATGGTAATATATTTCTGTTTTGCGAAATTATTTTCCCTTATTCGTGTGCTGCCGGCATTCCGGACGCGAACTCGCGCCATTGTTTGGGCGTATAGCCGGAATACTTCCTGAAAACCTTGCTGAAATAGCTCTGGTCAAAGAAGCAGCACTGCTGCGCGATCTCCATCAGGGTGATATTGCTGGCACTGAGCATTTCCTTTGCTTTCTCCACGCGCAGCCGCGTGAGATATTCCAGGATACTCATGCCCATCTGTTTTTTAAAGATCGTGCAGAGATATGCTTTGCTGACATGCGTTGCGCTGACGATCTCATCCAGGGTGATCTTTTTATCCCAGTTGGCACGGAGGAACTGGATCGTCTTTGAAACTACATCATGGTATACGATATGATACTTCTGCAATGCCATCACTGACATATGGACCATCGTATCCTTCAGCCAGATGCAGAGCGTATCTGCGTCATCCAATGTATCCAGATGACGCAACAAACCGCTGATTTCTGATAGGATCCCGCTGGCTTCCTGTCCGCGGTCGATGATCATTCTGCCAAACATATCGATCAATTGAACAGAACGGGCTTTGAAGACATCCAGCTCTCCCCTGTTCTCAATATACAGACGGTTGATCAATTCTGTAATGCTTTTCTCCATTCCCTTCTGGTCACCGTCATCCATGAGGGTGCGCAGATGCTCGATCCTGGAAAGGACAAAGCCGTCGCGCCCCGACAGATATGAACTGTACTTTTCTTTGATCTGTTTTGTATAACTCTCCCCGTCAGGAATGCTGCCGAGCTCAAAAGGCTTCTGGCTCGCAGGCAAAGCAGCCCGGAGGATCATCTCGGCCATCTCAAGAAGGTTACGTATCTGTAAAGCCGACATTGGCTTTACGCGGGAAACGGCACGGTCCAGTTCCGGCGAAAAGCTCTGGTACAATCCATCATGGAGTTCTCCGGATACGATCGGTCCGAGTACAAGCGCGTATTCTTCACCCTCATCCGATTTCGCGATCAGTGCGCAGAAAGTAAAGCCCATACGGCAGTCGTATATCTGTTTCCCGCCATTACGTTTGGCGTCCTCGATCCCATGGCTGTGGGTATGGGCATATATCCTTGTTTCCAGCGGACAGTTCTGACAGATACTGCAGGAAGGGATAATACAGGCTTCCGGGAGGTCGGCGTCTGTCTGAAACACGACATAGGATACGCCTGTCACGGCGCGAATATGTTCGCCTATATATTGCAATTGCTTGAGCATGAAATACCTCTATATCCGTTATTCGTCCTATTGGGAAATCATGGTGAATATCCTCTACTCCGGATCTGCCTGTCAGATCAGTTATTCCGGGTTTTTTTATTCACAGATAGACCGTCCGCTTCAGAGCTGTTTTGGAATAATAATTGTGTCATTAGATCCTGTTCTTGAATAGTATAGAACTCTCCTTTGCAGTTTGCAAGATTTCTTCATTCAAGAAGCATAACCCTTGCAATTCCGTTCGTTCTTGTGTATACTTGACATAAATTGATATTGCTTGATTTAACTGGACGGAGGTAGCTTGCATGGAAAAGCGGGAATTACTCGAATACTTCATCGAGAACTATTATCCAATGCAGGAGATCGTTTACAGGCTCCCCATGTCGGTCCCGATCTCTGAATTCTGGCCCGAAGAACTGCTCTTCCGCCGTAATCTGGCTGTTACGCTTCCTTTACCCGCAGCTGAAGGCGGTTTCTTCTGGTATGTACCCACCGGAAAGCTCCTTAAGGCCGGGGACTCGCTTGCCGAAGCGGCGCGTTACGAAAACACTTCTTCATTGCCAAAGTATGAACATGATGAAAGCATCATTGACGAAGCATATTATTCCAGTGCGATCGAAGGAGCATATACTACCAGAGCAAAAGCACATGAGCTTATTCTGAGCGGGAAGCAGCCTGAATCCAGGGATGAACGTATGATCATAAACAATTATAAAGCACTGCGTTTTGTCCTTGATCATCTGGATTCAACGATCAATGAAGCCATCGTGCTCGAGATCGCTCGTATTCTTACTGACAGCACTCTCGATCAGGACACAAAACCGGGTTGGCGCGACGGTCCTGTGCAAGTCATTTCAGGTCGTCAGGAAGTTGTATATACAGCTCCCGATGCAGACCGGATCCGCCCGATGCTTGACAACCTTTTTGCGTTCCTGGCGTTAAATGATATCCATCCTGTTGTCAAAGCATGCGCAGCGCATATCTACTTTGTCACAGTACATCCTTTGTTCGACGGCAACGGACGGACTGCCCGTGCCCTGGCCTATATGGTTCTGCTTCAAAGCGGATATGACTTCTTCCGGCAGGTGCCAATATCAGGACTGCTTTCTCAGGAACGCGCCAGATACTATAAAGCGATCCGTGCATCTCAGGATCCGGCAAACGGAAATGATTTCACATATTTTATGGAATACTATACCGATATGCTGTTCAGGAGCATTTCAGATATCCACCGTCATATGAATGAAAAAAAGAAGATAGAACAGCTGCGAAAGGATGCGTCTTCGCTTGCTTCAGCCGACAGGCTGTGTACAGGTTTGGAATGGCTCTACAGAAAAGGATTCCGTTCCATAACAACGGAAAAATGGAAAGACCAGTTCAAGGTCTCTTTTGAAACCGCGCGCAAGGATCTCACCTGGCTGTCAGAAAGAGGATATCTTGCAGCCAGGGTTTCCGGGCATAAAAAGTTTTTCGATGTCTGCAGTGAATGATCATTCATCCGGTTCTACAGCAGGAATCTTCTGTGTTTCGCTTTCCTTCATTCAAAAAAGCGAATCATAGCGCCAATCCGCAAGACAACTATACTTTTTTTCCTGATTATGCTAAAATGAGTAGAACATTTTAAGGAGGTCCCGTGATGCGCCGATTCGTTTCGCTGCTGCTGATCATCACCGCGTTATGCGCGGTGCTTTTCTGCATGCCGGCACAGGCGACCAGCGGCGGGTATGACAGCACGCATCCCGAGAACCTCAATGACGTGGATATCAACGCGACCGCCGCGATCCTCATCGAGGCGAATACCGGCATGGTCGTTTACGAAAAGAACGCGGACGCGCCCATGGGCCCGGCATCGACCACCAAGATCCTTACGGTATATCTCGGAATCCTCCTGGGCGATATGGAAGCGACCGTGACCACGACCCCGTCCGTGCTGCAGCTTGACGAAGGCTCGTCCGTCATCCCGCTGGCAGTCGGCGAACAGGTCAATTTCAAGGACCTGCTCTATGCAACGATGATCAAGTCGGGCAATGACGGCGCCAACCTGATCGCAGAGACCATCAGCGGCAGCATTCCCGCGTTCGTGAACCTCATGAACCAGTACGCCGCCTCATTAGGGTGCATCAACAGCCATTTTGCGAACCCGAGCGGCCTGCCCAACAACGAGCATTACGCTACCGCACGCGACCTGGCCACGATCGCGCGCGAGGCCATGCAGGACGATACCTTCCGCGATATCGCCGGCAAGACCTCCTATACTCTCCCGAAGGACAATATCTACCGTGCACGCTCCCTGACTTCCGTCATGGCGGACTTCGTCACGAACAAAGAGAGCAACGCGTATTACGAGTACGCGACCGGCATCAAGACGGGACATACCGACGCCGCGGGCTACTGCTTCGTAGGCTCTGCCGAAAAGAACGGCGTCACGTTCATCTCCGTCGTCCTGCATGGCAGCAGTTATGCTACCTGCTGGCGTGACACGCGCAGGCTGATGGAATACGGCTTCTCGCAGTATGTCAGCACGTCGGTCTCAGAGCTCTATGCCATGAGCCCCAAGGTCCTTGAGATCTCCAAGTACGACCTTGATGATCCGGGGCTCGGCCAGCTGGAACTCATCCTCAACAAGCTTGATACATCCCTTGATGACAGGATCATTACCCTGAACACGCGCCTTGATTACCTGGTCTCGAACTTCAACGACCTCGTATCGATCGAATATGTGCATGATCCCGTAGCGCCGATCGACGCGGGCGAAGTTATCGCGAACCTGACCTATTATCCGGAGGTCGGCGAACCGATCGAGTACCAGCTGCTCGCCTCGCGCAGCATCGCGCGCCGGCAGATCGATGTTCCTTCGCTTGACGAGATCTATTTCGAAACGCAGAACGATCCGAATCCGTTCCCGCGTCTGACCGCTGAGATCGTAGTCGGAGTTGCCGCCGTCATCGCGCTGATCGCGCTCATCGTGATCGGGTTCAAGCGCCTGCTCGGTTTCCGCAGCAAAAAACCGCGGCGCAGGCCGCTCAGGCCCTTGTCGCGGTATTAT
>JAFZPO010000181.1 GCA_017550305.1 Clostridia bacterium | reverse complement strand
CGCGAAGATGCTCTTTTACTTCCTCTTCAAGACCGGAAACAAACAGCCGTTTCCTGTATTTCGTACACCAGACGATATGGTACTGAAGAGAATATACATAGCCTCTACCATGCGTAACATCTTCCGGAAGCCTTAAGAAATCGTTCTTTTTCATGTCTATATTATACCATCTGTAACACACAAAAGCAACAAAAAACCGCCTAACTCACGACTAAAGTCACGAGTGTGCGGCGGTTACGCATCAAGTATATACAGTTACTTCACCCTTTCAGCGGTTTACGGAGATACCATACTTCACTGGATCCGCCGCGTCTCCCCCGCCTATCGCGGTCAAACCCCGAAATACGAAGCGATCTCCCGCATTCGTGCACTTTGCAGGACATGGAAAGGACATCTTCTGTCGCAGTGACCGCAGGCAATGCAGTCAGAGGCTTTTTTGTCAAGTTTCCGGTAATGCTCCGCCGCCATGCCATCGCCCGACAGCGTCAGATCGTAATACTTGTTAATAAGACCGATATCGAGACCCGCCGGGCAGGGGCAGCAGTGATTGCAGTACACGCATTTCCCCTTGGCTTCGACCGGGGTGAATTCCCCGATCGCGCTGTAATCGAGTGCTTCTTCCGGCTGTTCATAATATGCCAGCAGCTGCTTTACTTCATCCATACTCTGGGCACCGGGCAGAACTGTCAGCACGCCCGGCTTATCCAATGCGTAGCGGATGCATTGATAGGGAGTCAGCGCCCTCCCAAACGGTGACCTGGACGCGTCCAGCAGCTGACCTCCGGAGAAAGGCTTCATAACAGAAATGCCGATCCCGTCTTTTTCACACCGGCGGTAAACAGCCGTACGCTCGTCCACACCGCCGTTGGCATACTCGCCATGTCCCCAGTCATACGCAGGATTGACGGAGAACATGAGCATGTCCACTGGCACCTCATCCAGGATCCGCTCGATCACGGACGGCGTATGCGAAGACAAACCGATATGCCGCACGACTCCGGATTCTTTCAGCTTCAGGATATGATCATAGATCCCATGCTTCTGATAGGTCGCCCAGTCTGAAGCTTCATCCTGACAATGGATGAATCCATAATCGATATAATCGGTCCTCAGCTGCTTCAGCATCCATTCCACAGAGCGTTTGACGGTGTCCAGGTCCAGGGACCAGCCGTAATCGCCCTTGGAATAATCCGCACCAAAGTGGATCTGATAGAGCACCTCTTTCCGCACGTCACTCAGCGCATTCCCCCAGATAGGAAACGCTTTCCCATGCCCTGCAGCTAGGTCAAAGTAGTTTATGCCGCCTTCGTACGCTGCCCGGAGCGTCCGGATAGCTTCATCCATCTCCGCTTCATACAGATAAGCCGAACCCATGCCGATCTCGCTGATGCGGTCTCCTGTGCGTTTGTTGATCCTGTATTTCATGACGCTTCTCCTGTTGTTATTTGTTCGCTTCTTCCAGTGCAGACAACGCCCAGGCGCGGATCTGTTCAGCAGTGGCATGATTGACGATGCGCTCTGCCTTGAGCCAGGTGGTGGTATCGTCTGTCAGTTCAGCCAGATCGTTTGCGCTGGAACCTGCTCCGCTGGACATGGATGTGCAGAAGGGAATAACTGTCTTGTCAGACAGATCGATGCCTTCCAGCAGTGTGTACAGAATCTTCGGAGCTTTGCCATGCCAGATGGGATAGCCGATGAACACCACATCATATTTTCCAAGCGATTCGGGCCATACAGCGATTCCAGGACGGGCAGAAGCATCTGCCTGTTCCTTATCGCAGCGCGCGTTGGTATAATATGCCAGGTCAGCGGCGGTATAGGGCTGTTCGGGAATGACTTCGAACACGTCCGCTTCCAGGATGTCGGCGGCTACAAGAGCAACGGCTTTTACCGTATCATCCGTAGAGAAATAGATGACCAGAGTCTTTGCATCTTCATGATCGGCAAGTTCAGGAAAAACTTCCACATTCACCGTCGCAGAGGATACGGCGTCTAATGCCAGGGCAGGCATGACATTAATGCACAGAATCAGAGCAAGCAGAACCGTAAGCAGTTTCTTCATCGTCAGCAACTCCTTTAGTCATTCTTATTAATTCAGGATGTTTTCATGCCTTTATATACAAAAGGAATAGATAATAAGGTGAAGTCAATTAATATCACATATTTTTCAAGAATTATGTGATTATAATCACATTTTTCATGATTATTGTGTGATTCTCGTTTGGTCATCCCGTAAACAACCTAAAAGCAACTCACCAGCAAAAGCAAGACTTCATCATTCGGGCTGAAATGGAGCAAAACGATTCAATCTTTCCAGCATAATTTTTAAAAAAGAATTTCATCTGGCATCCGATAATTTGCTCATCCGTCACCCCTCTTTTTCTAGAGCCAGACGGATGTTCTTTTTCAGACTCATATAGGCTTTATAGGCAGAAGTGAATTTTTTCCGAATCCATGGGAAAGCATCTATATCCATTACTATTAAACTCTCGGTACTAATACTTTGGAAACTTACCAGGTTTGAACAGTATTTCAATCGGTATATTGGCGCGCAGAACTTCTTTCAGCTTGATCGCTTCATCCAGGGTGAACGGCGCCAGCCCGTGCAACTTGTTGTACAGGCAACTTCGGCTTATATTCAGTATCCGCGCTATCTCCTGGATGCGGAACCCGCGAACGGATATATACGCGTTTAGCTTTGGAAAAACGATATATTCGTCGAACATGCTGCTCCTTCCGTATATCGAACAAATGTTCGCATATGCTTCAGAAGCATTATACCCGTACTGCAGGCGGACTGTCAATGGGTTATATGGAAATATCATTCTTCGCCGAACAGGCCTTTGAGGCGCAGACCGGCCGCATACACGGCATTCTTCTTCGCGCCTTTATCTGTCAGGAGCTTGGAAGCATCACTAAGGTCCATATCGTTCTTCAGCATCAGGTCGACCAGCTGCGCCTCGAGCGTCAGGGGCTCTTCAGCCTCTTCTTCCTTCTTCACTTGATGGAAGTCGATTACGATGCAGTATTCGCCCTTCTCGGTCTTCTCGTTCGCTTCCATTTTGGCGAGCACATCGCTTGCGTTTCCGCGCAGCGTAAGCTCATGCAGCTTAGTCAGATCGCAGCTGACGCTCACATACGCTTCAGGGACCGTTTCAGCAAGCGTCCGCATGAGTTCCAGCACGCGGTACGGAGACTCATGCACGATGATTGTGCGCAGACGCTGCGAGGCATCCAGAAGCGCCTCTTTCAGGTCTTTCTTTTCCCTGGGCAGGAACCCGAGGAAAGTGAACTCTTCCGTCTCTATACCGGACACCGACATCGCGGAAGCCATGGCCGTAGGCCCGGGCACAGCCAGGACCTCTATCCCTGCTTCAGCAGCCAGATGCACGAGGTGTGTCCCGGGATCCGAGATCGCGGGCGTTCCGGCATCCGTCACCAGCGCAACGGAGATGTTTTCCTCCTGCATCCTGCGGACGAGCTGTTCGGCTTTCTCATATTCGTTATGGCGGTGGCAACTGGTCAGCGGGGTAGGGATCCCGAAATGCTGCGTCAGCTTCATCG
>JAFZPO010000180.1 GCA_017550305.1 Clostridia bacterium | reverse complement strand
TATTGATATTATATGTTCTATATGGTCGATATTCAGCATAATAATAAATATTCATCTTGACTGACAGGGAAATATCGCTATAATGGAATAAACGATACAGAAAGATCGTTTAAAGGAGGAAAAGTTAATGAAAAAGATCCTGTCCGTTCTGTTGGCCGCCATTTTCGTGCTCGGCTGCGTAAGCTTTGCCAATGCCGACACCGAGTTTGACCCCGAGCTGGTCGCTGCCGCTCAGGCCGAAGGCAAGGTAGTTGTCTACGGCTCCTGCGAAGAAGCCTATCTGAGGGCTGCTTGCGATCAGTTCACCAAGCTGTTTGGCATCAAGGTGGAATGGCAGCGCCTATCCACCAGCCAGGTTCCTACCAAGATCGAGGAAGAAAACGGCAAGCCCTCTGCCGACGTGTGGTTCGGCGGCACCAACAATCCCTATGATTCTCTGGCTGCCAAGGGCTTCCTGGATAACAGCTATGTACCCAAGAATGCCGAGCACCTGCTGAGCGATCTGTACAAAGAGCCCAACGGCTACTGGTACGGCATCTATACCGGCATCCTGGGCTTCATGGTAAACAAGGATGAACTCAAGCGCCTGAATCTGGAAGCGCCCCAGACCTGGGACGACCTGCTTAAGCCCGAATACAAAGGCCTGATCTGGTTCTCCAACTACATGACCGCCGGCACTCCTCTTCTGGTTGCCAACCTGATGCTGCAGTACAAGGGTCATGACGATGGCATTAAGTATCTTGTTGAGCTCGACAAGAACGTCAAGATCTACACCAAGTCCGGTTCCGGCCCCAGCAAGAACGTGGGCACCGGCGAGTGCGTGATCGGTATCGGCTTCCTGCATGATGGCATCACCCAGGTCCTGAACAACGGTTACGACAACGTCGGCCTGATCGTTCCTTCTGACGTCACTGCCTGCGAGATCGGCCCCGTGGCGATCTTCAAGGGTGCTGAGCATCTGAATGCCGCCCGCCTGTTCGTTGAATTTGCTCTGTCTCCCGAGTGTGTGGAGCTGGCTGCGGAGAATGAATCCTATCAGTTCCTGGTACTGGACAATGCCAAGCAGCCCGAAGCTGCTACGCAGTTCGGCCTCTCCTTGGATGCTGTATGGGATGGCTATGACTTCCTCAAAGCTGCCGCCGAATCTGACCAGAACAGAATCGACGTAATGAATGCCCTGGGCGATGCTGCTGACGGCCGCTTCAAGACTGAATAATCCCTGACACAGAAAGCACACTTTCCCCCGCCCCGTTCGGGGCGGGGGATATTTACAAAGAGAGGAGCGGTTGCCGATGGCTAAAAGCCAGAGCGCGTCACTGGACCGCAAAAAGCTGATGGCCGATCCAATCATGATGACGACCATCGTGGTACTGATCGCCTTCCTGACACTGTTTATCCTCTATCCGCTGGCGATCCTGCTGGTGGACAGTATCTATGGCAGCAAAGGCCTTTCCCTTGATACGTTCAGCCGCATTTTCAAAATGCGCTCTTTCAGAGTATCCATTACCAACACGCTGAAGGTGGGCTTCCTGGTGGGCATCCTGTCCACACTGATCGGCCTGCTCTTCGCCTATGTGGAAGTATATGTGAAGATGCGCAAATTCACGGGCGGCCTGTTCAAAGTGGTATCACTGCTGCCGGTCGTATCTCCCCCTTTCGTACTGAGCCTATCCATGATCATGCTGTTCGGCCGTGCAGGCCTGATCACCCGCTTCCTGCTGGGCATCTATGACAACAACATCTACGGCTACTGGGGCATCGTCATCGTACAGACACTGACCTTCTTCCCCGTGTGCTACATGATGCTTAAAGGCCTGCTCAAAAACATCGACCCCTCCATGGAAGAGGCTTCCCGCGATATGGGTGCTTCCCGCTGGAAGGTATTCACTACAGTGACCTTCCCGCTGTTGCTGCCCGGTCTCGGCAATGCTTTCCTGGTCACCTTTATCGAGTCTATCGCCGACTTTGCCAACCCCATGCTGATCGGCGGCAGCTATGATACGCTGGCAACCAGTATCTATCTGCAGATCACAGGCGCCATGGATAAGGAAGGCGCATCCGCCATGGCAGTCGTGCTGCTGTGCATCACGCTTGTGATGTTCGTCGTGCAGAAGTACTATCTGGAACGCAAGACAGCCGCAACGCTGACGGGCAAAGCAAGCCGTGCCAGGATGCTGATCGAGGACAAGTCCGTTACCATCCCTCTGACGATCCTCTGTTCTCTGGGCGCTCTGTTCGTCATCATAATGTATATCTGCGTGCCCATCGGTGCTTTGTTCCCCACATGGGGCTACCGCTTCACGCCGCTTACCTTTAAGTGGTTTCAGCAGGTATTTACCCGTTATCATGGCCTGCAGGCCTTCCGTGATTCCTTCGTGCTCTCACTGATCGCCTCGCCCATCACTGCCCTGCTGTCCATGATCATTTCCGACCTCGTGGTCAAGCGTAAGTTTAAAGCCAAGGGCTTTATCGAGGCTGTGTCAATCCTGGCCATGGCCGTGCCCGGCACGGTGCTGGGCGTAGGTTATATCCGCGGCTTTGCAAACGGTGTTTTCCGTACCGGCTTCCTCAGCAGCCTGTATGGAACGGGACTGATCCTGATCATCGTATTCGTGGTCCGCTCACTGCCTACTGGTACACGCAGCGGTATATCCGCCCTGCGTCAGATCGATAAGTCCATTGAAGAAAGCGCCTATGACATGGGTGCAAACAGTCTGAAGGTGTTTACCTCCGTAACACTGCCGCTGATCAAGGATTCTTTCCTCTCCGGCTTGGTGACCGCCTTCGTTCGTTCCATCACAGCCATTTCCGCCATCATTCTGCTGGTCACGCCCAGCTATCTGCTCATTACGGTGCAGATCAATGAATTCGCAGAAAAGGGTTCATTCAGTATCGCCTGCGCATTTGCGACCATTCTGATACTCATTACCTATGGCGCGGTACTGCTCATGAACCTGTTCATTAAGTTCTTCGGTACCAGCAGAAAACAGAAGGAGGCCGACTGACCATGGCAGAAAAAGTAAAACAGCCGAAAGGCGTTAAGCTGGATCATATCAGCAAAATCTACAAGGATCCCAAGACCGGCAAGGAATTCTACGCCGTGCATGACGTAGCGCTGGACATAAAGCCCGGTTCTTTCGTAACACTGCTTGGTCCTTCCGGATGCGGCAAGACCACTACCCTGCGTATGATTGCGGGTTTTGAAAGCCCCGACGAAGGCGAGATTTATCTCGGCGGAGAAGCGATCAATGAGCTGACCCCCAACAAGCGCGATACAGCGATGGTATTCCAGAGCTATGCCCTGTTCCCGCACTACAATGTGTTTGACAATGTTGCGTACGGCCTGCGCCTGCGCAAGGTCCCCAAGGATGAGATCAAGCGCCGCGTGACCGATATTCTGGCGCTGGTCGAACTGTCCGGTATGGAACAGCGCATGACCAACCAGCTCTCCGGCGGCCAGCAGCAGCGCGTTGCTCTTGCCCGTGCCCTGGTCGTAGAACCCGGCGTGCTGCTGTTTGATGAGCCCCTGTCCAACCTGGACGCCAAGCTGCGTGTTCAGATGCGTACGGAGATCCGCCGCATCCAGCAGAAGCTGGGCATCACGGCCATCTACGTAACGCATGACCAGAGTGAAGCCATGTCCATCTCTGACCAGATCATCCTGATGAAGAACGGCGTCATCGCTCAGATGGGCACTCCGCATGAGATCTATTATCACCCGGTCAGCGAGTTCGTAGCCGACTTCATCGGCGAATGCAACTTCCTCAAAGGCAGGGTTGTTTCCCGCGAAGGGACAACTACTGTTGTAGAACTGCCTGCCGGTAAAGCTACTGTTATCTCTGATAAAGAATCCATGTCCGGGGATGAAGCTGAGATCGTCCTGCGTCCCGAAGCCATCGAGATCGCAGAAACCGGCATGTTGCCCTGCACTGTAGAACTGAGCTGCTTCATGGGTTCTTACCAGAACTATTATGTGCGGGTCGGAGATACGCTGGTCAAGATCACCGACAACTGCCCCATCAACAAGCGCGTGTTTGATGTCGGTGAGAACGCATTCATTTCCTTCAAAAAGGAATGCGCACATCTGCTGTAACCCAGCCTTATACAACGCGAAGCGCCGCTCATCCAAGCGGCGTTTCTGTCATGAATATATTAAAGGTAAGCGCTTCAGCAAACCAATTTCATCTGACGCAATCTTGAACCACAAACACGAACCCCCGCACCATGAACCACAATTAGTGGTTCAACGATGCCGGGGGGTTCGCTTATGCTTGAACGGTTTTTACTCGAACTACTGATATGCGCCTCATACCGTGAACACAATTAGTGATTCAATGTTACCTTACCCGTGGTTTTCTGAAGCGCTTACACTAAAGCAGTTCAGGGATCATTATCGTCCAGGATAATATCATCCCCGCCAAGCGGATTATCGATGGTGAAACCGTTCACATCCCCGTGAATATCCATTCCGCCCAGAACCCCGGGAACAGTATATGCACGCTGTCCGTCAGATCCGTATAAGTCCTGGCCGCCGAGAACGGAATCGACGGAATAACCTGTCTCTCCATTGACACCGTAGAAGTCTTCTCCTCCCCCGATGCCCGGTACAGAATAGCCGATAAGCTGCCCGTTCTCATCATAGAAATCAGAACCGCCAAGGATACTCTTTACACTGTAGATCCGTTTCTTTTTCATCTTCATCACCATGGTATTCTTTCGCTGTTGCGTTCTTTTCTCCTGCTCATACATCAGTATATCACACAGTAGCTCATAGAATAACAAAAACCCTGGATTACTCCAAGGTTTTTTCTGGCGCGCCCCGCGGGATTCGAACCCACGACCTTTTGATTCGTAGTCAAACACTCTATCCAGCTGAGCTAGGGGCGCATCTGCTGTTCTTTCGGACAGCTTGTATAGTATAGCGCAGGCAAACCAAAAATGCAAGTACTTTTTCGCCAAAAAATAACTTTTTTTCATTCTTCAGAAGTTGACTTTTTACTTGTGCCATGCTATACTACCTGTTGCTGACAAAATCCAGCAGTGCATTTTGTCGGCCGAAGCGCCGATATAGCTCAGTTGGTAGAGCGGCTGATTCGTAATCATCAGGTCAAGGGTTCGAGTCCCTTTATCGGCTCCATTGTCGAGGTGTAGCGCAGTTTGGTAGCGCGTTTGGTTCGGGACCAAAAGGTCGCAGGTTCAAATCCTGTCACCTCGACCATCAAAAAACGCTAGCTAGATAATATAGCTGGCG
>JAFZPO010000026.1 GCA_017550305.1 Clostridia bacterium | reverse complement strand
TCCTGTCGTTCTATGACCTGCGTCTCGATGACGTCAGAAACTATATCCAGTCACTGAACGAACGTCTTCCGCTCATTGAAAAACCGGCCGCTGATTAATGCGTCCGGTCCTTTGGTAGTATGGTAGTAGAAAAGTTTAGGTTACATAGAGTTAAGCAAAAAAGAATGCCAATTTCGCGTCCAAGAGAAAAATGGTTATATCTATCTTGTTTTATGTTGCAACACTCCGGATTATGCAATAACAACATCATTATAGTAATTTTATTAAGCATAATTCTTGTAACAAACGGTTTATGTTTCTTAGAACGCTCTAAACAGACTCTATACTGCTTTACGATGCACTTCCTAAAGGAATATGGCATATAATGGGAATCAAATTTACACTAGTCTCAAGGCAGGCTTGGCATTAAGGTCAAGGTCTGCGATCTCGCCGCGAAGGAGCCTGTAATAAGCGGCACTGCCAATCATTGCCGCGTTATCCCCGCACAGCTTGAGCTCGGGCATATACAGCTTCATGCGCGCCTTCTGACAGGCTTGAGTGAAGGCTGCGCGCAGCCCGCTGTTGGCGGAAACACCGCCGGCTAGGGCAATGCATTTCACGTGGTTATCCAGTGCTGCCTGCATGGTTTTGCTGAGCAGTGCATCCACAACAGCTTGCTGGAAGGAGGCTGCCAGGTCTTCGGGCGGCATAGTTTCACCACGCTGATCAAGCTTGTGCACTGCGTTGATGAATGCGGTCTTCAGGCCTGAGAAACTGAGGTCATAGGGACCCGGCGCATGTGCCATGGGCAGTTTGAGTGCGTGAGGATCGCCTTTCTGGGCGAGCTTGTCCAAAAGCGGACCGCCAGGATAGGGCAGATGCAGAACGCGTGCTGCCTTGTCGAAAGCTTCGCCTGCGGCATCATCTTGTGTGCAGCCGAGGAGGCGGTATACACCGTAATCCTCTACCATTAGGATATGACTGTGACCGCCGCTGGCTACGAGACACAGGAACGGCGGGGTCAGCTCCGCATGCGTAAGGTAATTAGCGCAGATATGTCCTTCGATATGATTGACAGGGATCAGCGGCTTTTCCAGCGCGTAAGCCAGACCCTTGGCGCAGCTGACGCCTGTCAGTAAGGCGCCTACCAGACCAGGGCCGCAGGTAACGCCGATCGCATCGATCTCATCAAAGGTCAGGCCTGCTTCCTTGAGCGCATGATCCACCATGCGGTCTACGGCGTCCACGTGCGCGCGGCTCGCGATTTCAGGAACCACACCGCCATACAGGGCATGCAGTGGGATCTGGGAGAATACTTCATTGGAGAGGATCACACGGCCATTCTGAATTACTGCCGCAGCGGTCTCATCGCAGCTTGACTCGATGGCCAGGATGTTGACCTTCTCTTTTGTTTTCAGCTGTGCCGCTTTTTCACGGCAGACATCGATATAACTCATACTGGTCCTCATGTTTTCAGGATTACAAAATACGCTCTAGGTCAATCTCATGGTGCAGGGGGATGCCGTTTTCTCCCTTGAGAGGAATCTGCGGCTTTTTCTTGCGTGCCTCATCCACAGCCCCGCGGCGAAGACAGAGCAGGTCGAATCCCCTGCGTTGATAAAACCGCAATGCCCGCAGTGCATCATTTGTCGTGGTCAGAACAAGACGCCGGAGACGCTGCTTTTTTGCTTCCGCAACTGCCTGTTCCAGAAGTATCGTACCGATGCCCTGCCCTTCATGCAGGCTGTCCAAAGAAAGGATCTCCAGAGCATCATCCAATGTATGCCAGGTGATTATCCCGATAATCTCTCCGGATTCCAGAATAGCTTTGCCCTGTACATTTGACAGATCGATGGTTTCGCCGTGCACGAGCATTTCAAGCGAGAACCAGCGGCTGATCAGGAATGCATTGACTCTGGCACGGTCCAGTTCTTCCAATCGCTTGAGTTCCATTATTGATCCTCATTTTCGGGGCGGTTACAGCGGTAATACCGGAAACCGTCCTTTTCCTCAACGAACCGGAAGCCTGCCTTTTCCAGTACATGCTGGCTGCGGATATTCCGGGATATCGCATCGGCAAATACGGTCTTAAGCCTCAGATCATTAAAAGCATAGCGCAGGGCCAGGATCTCAGCTTGTGTGCCGTAGCCTCTGTTCTTAACACTGTCATTCTTAAGGTGTATGCTGAGTGTGCACTCGCCGGCTTCCCGGTCGATGCGCTTCAGATCCAGCGCGCCGATAGGCTTCCCTTGCAGCATGATTGCGAGCATAACGCGTGATGGTTCCTGCTTTTTATTGAAGAACCGGTTTACTGCATCCGCATCATAGCGGTAAACGGGGCACTGCGCAGGGTCTGCATACATGGATGGATCGTTTTCCCAATCCATGAACAAAGCATGGCAGAGGCGGCGCGTCATAGGCTCAAGAGTGATCGTATCTGACACCTGCGCTGCGTTCATATCCACGGTGCGGACGATTCGGTAATCGCCCGGCTTGCCGGATGGGGACATACCGATCAGGCAGCGTGACACCCGAAGTGTGGTAGGCAGGGGAATGCTGCGTACCATCTCATATGCTCGCGCCAGTTTATCGTTATCCTGATCCATGAACAGCGTAGTGTGGAAGATGAAATCAGAATCGTACGGATGCAGGGAGATGCCGAACCTGTCCTGCATGAGCACATTCAGCTGATCATGCACGGTGCTGAGCTCCGGGCATTCACAGTACCGCAGCCAGACAATGCCGTTTTCCCTTTCAATACCGCGTACCGGTACCTGGAAGGGAGCTAATGAACCGCAGAACGCGGTCAAGCATTCCATTACAGTGTCTACCTGGTCATCCGGAACAAGGAAGGACATCTTCAGGGAAATGTGCAGGGGCAGCTTGAAATCCTGAAGACCGAGAGTGGTTTCCGCCTCGTGCTTTATGCTGCACAGCGTTTCCAGCTGGTCATTCACGTCGGCTCCTGTCCAGATGTACATGAGTTCCTCCTTCAGATACGGTGTTTGCGAAACACACAGATCACTGCCAGTACGGTTGCTGCAAGCATCCAGCCAGGTAGCACGGTCAGCGCCAGCCGGACAGCCAGAGCAGAAAACATCCGCTCGGGCATCAGACAGATGAGCAGGTCGGTCCTGGGGTCAAGAAGCCAGAGGTCGTTTGTAAACAGTACTCGGTGCAGGGCGATGAATGCGCCTTCAAAATTGACGGCAAAGCATGCTCCGATGGCAAGCAGGATGAGTACTGCAAGTGTGGAGCCAAATGCCAGGCCCTTTGGATCAGGTCTTTTCAGAAGCAGGAAAACAAGGGGGGCGGCGGGAATCAGCAGCAGCCAGGCTTTGTCGAACAATGCGAAGAGGAGACGGATGTCATTCAGGTGTGTCAGCTCTTTCTCATTGAAATAAGGCATTTCTGTACTGCCGCTGGATAAGTACGCTGCTAGTGCATGGGCGATCCCGTCATACTGATCTGCCGTAACGCCCAGATGTTCCGTGCCGGCATAGGCATGAAAACAGCGGGCATAGAGCGCGCCGTCGCGGCCCATGTGGGTAACGGCGGCGCACGTGATAACGATCAATATGAGCAGCAGGCAGACTGCTGTACCCAGGGCATAGAGAACGCGGCGCATTACTGCATCTTCAGGTAGGCAACGGTGAACCCGTCGAGGTCACCGTTCATTACATCATCGATGGCACCGGTCTCATAACCGGTGCGGTGATCCTTGACCATGGTATAGGGCTGGAAGACATAGGAGCGGATCTGGCTGCCCCATTCGATTTTTTTCATCTCGCCCTTGATGTCGGCCATCTGCTGTTCGCGCTCGCGCTCACGCAGCTCCAGGAGCTTTGACTTCAGCATGCGCAGACAGGTCGCGCGGTTCTGCACCTGGTCACGCTCTGTCTGGCAGGCGACGACGATGGTCACATCATCTTTCACATAAGTCATACGCACAGCGGAACTGGTCTTGTTGACGTTCTGTCCGCCAGCACCGCTGGAATGGTAGGTATCCACACGCACATACTTCATGTCGACTTCGATATCGCCGTTGTCTTCTTCCAGAAGCGGGGCGACATCCAGTGAAGCGAAACTGGTGTGGCGGCGGGCATTGCTGTCGAACGGGCTGATGCGCACCAGGCGATGCACGCCTTTTTCACCGCGCAGGAAGCCATACACATGGTCGCCACTCACTTCAAAGGTAACGGACTTGAGGCCGGCTTCGTCGCCGTCCAGGATATCCAGGAGCTTTACGGTAAAGCCCATGTGTTCACAGTAGCGCACATACATGCGGTAAAGCATGCTGGTCCAGTCCTGCGCCTCCGTTCCGCCGGCACCGGCATGCAGGGAGAGCACGGCATCACAGTCGTCATACGGACCGCGCATCAGGGTCTCGAGCTCGAGGGATTCGGTCTCTTTGCGGACGGCGTCCAGCGTCTCACCGACTTCTCCGACCATGGAGCTGTCATTCTCTTCCTCTGCCAGTTCCATCATGACCTCAATGTCATCGCACTGGCTCAGGAGCCCGTTATAATGTTCCAGCTTGCCTTCCAGCTGGCTGATGCGGCGTGTGACGTGCGTACTGCGGCTCAGGTCGTCCCAGAAGCCTTCGGCATTCTGCTCTTCCTTGAGCTCGACCAGTTCTTCCTCCATATGCTCGATATGCAGGCCTTCGCCGACATCCTTGAGGCGGTGGCGCAGTTCGTCCAGGTCAGCACGGTATTTTTCAAATTCCAGAATCATATAATTATTCCTCCGTCAATTCGTTTTCAGTGTGAAGCGATGAACGGGGACGCTACTGCAGGTTCCGCCCACAGCAGTTCTTATACTTCTTACCGCTGCCGCAGGGGCAGGGATCATTACGTCCGGGACGTTTGTCGACTTTCACGGGGCCGGCACCGCTCTTGCGCGATTCCGCAGCGGCTTTTTCGGTCGCGGAGGCATTCTTCACATCGTTCGTGCCGGTTATGGTAGCGACTGCCTGACGGCGCTGCGCGTTCTTGTCAGCGACTTGAGCGAGGAAGACCAGACGTACGGTATCCTCACGGATCAGGCGCACCATATCCTCGAACATATCGTACGATTCCATCTTGTATTCGTTGATGGGATCGCGCTGCGCGTAAGCGCGCAGGCCGATGCCGTCGCGCAGCTGATCCATGGCATCGATATGATCCATCCAGCGGCGGTCTACAGCATGCAGCAGGAAAGCACGCTCGAGCTCGCGCATATCGTGGCCGTATCCGGTCAGCTGGGCTTCGCGCTTGGCATACAGGTCGAGGGCGACAGCCTTGAGGCGGTCTTTCAGTTCATCCTTGCCGAGCTTGCGAAGCTCTTCCTCGTGCTGTGTGATCACGGTAGCGGGCACGCACAGGCGGGAAAGATAATCGGCCAGGCTGTCCAGCTGCCATGCAGCAGGATCCGCATCCGTGCAGTCATGCGCGATCGCACCGGCGATCAGGTCATCGATCATGTTGACGATGTTGTCGTGGACATTCTCGCCTTCCAGCACCTGCTTGCGCTGCTTGTAGATCAGCTCACGCTGCTGGTTCATGACATCGTCATACTGCAGCACGTGCTTTCGGATCTCATAGTTGCGGCTTTCCATGCGCTTCTGTGCATTCTCGATCTGCTTGGTCAGCAGGTTCGCATCCAGAGGCGTATCCTCATCCATGCCCAGCCTGGCAGTGATGGCCTTCATGCGCTCGCCGCCGAAGATACGCAGCAGATCATCTTCCATACTGATGAAGAACTGGCTGCTGCCCGGGTCACCCTGGCGTCCTGCACGGCCGCGCAGCTGGTTATCGATACGGCGGCTCTCATGGCGCTCGGTACCCAGGATATGAAGTCCACCCAGGGCAACCACGCGGTCATGCTCGGCATCGGTCTTCTTCCGGTACTCGCTCTTCAGCTCATTGTAATGTGCACGTGCCGCGAGCACTTCTTCGTCGACATCATCGTTGTGGCCGGTAGCGGCCTCGATGATGTCCTCGCTGTACTCTTCCTGGCGCATCGTGCGGCGGGCCATGAAATCAGGGTTGCCGCCCAGCAGGATATCTGTACCGCGGCCTGCCATATTGGTGGCAATGGTGACCGCGCCGAAATGACCGGCCTGGGCAACGATCGCAGCCTCGCGCGCATGGTGCTTGGCGTTCAGGACCTCATGCTCCACGCCGCGCAGGGACAGCATATGCGACAGCAGCTCACTGACCTCGACCGAGATCGTACCTACCAGCACTGGCTGGCCAGTGGCATGACGGCGGATGATCTCTTCGATGACAGCCTTGTACTTGCCCTTCTTGGTCGAGTATACCATGTCATTCAGATCATTGCGGATCATGGGCTTGTTGGTGGGGATGACCACGACGTCCAGGTTATAGATGCCCTGGAACTCAGCTTCTTCCGTCTTGGCGGTACCGGTCATACCGGACAGCTTGCTGTACATGCGGAAGAAGTTCTGGTAGGTGATGGTGGCCAGGGTACGGCTCTCGCGCTCGACCTTGACGTGCTCCTTGGCTTCCAGTGCCTGGTGAAGACCGTCCGAGAAACGGCGGCCGACCATGATGCGGCCGGTGAACTCGTCCACGATCATGACCTGGTTGTCCTGCACGACATAGTCTACATCGCGCTTCATGATCGCGTTGGCTTTCAGGGCCTGGATGATATGATGGTACAGCTCGTTATTCTCGGGATCGGACAGGTTCTCCACGCCGAAATGCTTCTCGGCCTTTTCAATACCACGCTCGGTCAAGGTGGCAGTCTTTTCCTTCTCGTCCACCCAGTAATCGCCGGTGATCTCGACATTCTCGCCCATCAGGCGGCGCACGGCGCTGGACTGGCCGGCAAGCTCGGGATCCTCTTTCTTTTCACCCTTTTCGAGGCGGATCACGAAACGGTCGGCCTTTTCGTACATATCGGTCGACTTTTCGCCCTCGCCGGAAATGATCAGCGGGGTACGAGCTTCATCGATCAGGATGGAGTCCACCTCGTCAACGATGGCGAAGTTGTGCCCACGCTGGACCATGTTCTCCTTATACACGACCATGTTGTCGCGAAGGTAGTCAAAGCCCAGCTCGTTGTTTGTACCATAGGTGATATCACAGTTATATGCAGCCTTGCGCTGTTCTGGGGTCATGCCTGTCAGGATGATGCCGACGGACAGGCCGAGGTAACGGTACAGCTTACCCATTTCCTCGCCCTGAAACTGTGCCAGATAGTCATTGACGGTCACGATATGCACGCCCTTGCCGGAAAGCGCGTTCAGGTAGGCGGGCATGGCAGCTGTCAGCGTTTTGCCTTCACCGGTCTTCATCTCGGCGATGCGGCCCTGATGCAGCACGATACCGCCGATCATCTGCACCTTGAAGGGGCGCAGGCCGAGCACGCGCTTGCTGCCTTCGCGTACTACGGCAAATGCCTCGACCAGAAGATCGTCAAGGCTTTCGCCGCCCCGTGCGCGCGTCTGCAGTTCTTTGGTCTTCTCGCGCAGCTGTTCGTCGGACAGGTGTTCATATTCAGACTCTAGCGCGTCAATAGCATCAGCCAGTTTATAAAGCGGTTTAAGCAGCTTTTCCGGGCTTGGAGTCAAAAGCTTTTTAATCAGTTCCATAAGCGGAGCTCCTCATTGCGAATCAGTCGTTGCGGGTAAAGAATAGACCTGTGCAACATCATATTATAGCATGAAAGAAGGCTGATTTGCAAGGCACGCGATTTGGACTGCGGGGCAGGAAAAAGCAGGATCACGGCGAATTGAATTAGGAGGAAAGGGGCGTGCGGAAGGCTTGAAAAAGGTGGAAAAAACCAATGCACTGCG
>JAFZPO010000179.1 GCA_017550305.1 Clostridia bacterium | reverse complement strand
TGCCTCGGGTTCCAGGTTGTACACAGCAACCGTAAACCCTTTTTCGATCATGTTAAGCGCCAGATTAGATCCCATTACCGCCAGGCCAATCATGCCGATATCCGCTTTCATGCGCACCTCTCCCATCTATGCAACTGTCTCACGGTTTTTACCGCGCTTCACGCTTATCATACTGCTGAGACCGAGTACTGTCAAGAAAACGAGGTCTCCTATTCCAAGGTTTACGAGATATAAATTAACCTGAATTATTCATGCAAAAAATAATACCATATATGCCATTCATCTTTATGATAAGCCGTGTTAGAATGAGTTATCAAATGTGCACATCAGTGCACTAAAAAAGGAGAATAGAACATGAAAAAGCTTCTTGCGTTACTAGTGGCCATCATGATGATGTCCAGCCTCTTCGTAGGCCTCGCCGCCGCAGAAGAGCCCATCACCATCACCTTCTGGTGCAGCTGGGAAGATGCTTGGCGCGATGCCCTTAAGGGCCTTGTCGAGCAGTGGGAAGCCCAGAACCCCGGTGTACATGTCGAGTTCGTATATGCGGGTTCTTACAGCGAGTCCAACCAGTCCCTGCTTGCTGCTCATGCTGCCACGCTGAGCGCACCTAACGGTGAAGTCTATGTCCCCACCGTACAGCAGACTGTCGGCACCAACATCCCCACCTTCGCCGCTAACGGCGTCATCTATCCTCTGGATGAATACATTGCCGCCAACGGCGATGATATGAGCGTTTTCGCCAGCGGCATGCTGAAAGCCTATCAGTATCAGGGTGAGCAGTATGGCCTGCCGGGCTGCATCTCTCTGGTCCCCTCCATTTTCTATAACAAGACCTTTGCCGAACAGGAAGGCATTGAGTTCCCCACCAGCTGGGATGAGTTTGACGCGTTCCTGCGCAAGGCCACCATTAAAGATGAGCAGGGCAATACCGTCCGTTACGGTGCTTCCTTCTCCGGCTGGGGCATTGACTATGTGACCCCGATCCTGCGTGCTTTCGGCGTCCAGCCGTTCACTGATGAAGAAGAAACCCAGAGCGGTTTTGACTGCCCCGAGATTCGCGAATTCGCTACCAAGATGCAGGGTTGGGCCAAGGAAGGCCTGATCAGCTGGGCTTTCGGTTCCGGTGCCTCCACCAACATGCGCCAGAGCTTCCTGGATGGCAAGACCTTCTGCGTATGGCATACCTGCGCTCTGTATGATCTGTACAGCAAGGGCCTGGCTGCCAATGGCTGGGAAATCGGCGCGGCCTTCCCGCCCACCGGTGCCAAGCAGGTCGCTGGCCTGGGCGGCTCTGGCTTCACGCTCATGAAGCTGGCTTCCCCCGAGCAGCGTGAGTGGGGCTACAAGCTGATCCGCTTCCTGACTGACACCGCCTGCAACATGGTCATCATCCAGAACACTGGTTATCTGCCTGTCACCAAGACCTGCCTTGAGAGCGAAGAATGTGCTGAGTGGCTGAAGGCCAATCCCGAGCTCGTACATCTGTATGATCATCTGGACGAGCTTGTTGCTTCTCCTTCCTCTCCTGCCTGGGCCGACATCGGCACAAAAGTCACCGATAACTTTGGCCGCATCATCGTTGAAGGTGAAGACGTGGAAGCCACGCTTCAGTTCATGTTTGATGAAATCCAGGAAATTCTTGAAGATATGTAATCGGTTCACATTCGGATGCGCAGGGCTTTTGCCCTGCGCATCCTGTTCAAATTGAAAGCGGCACTTTTATAAGAAAGGCGCCCTGTCTTTTTTATAAAAGTGCCGAGGACAATTCGGAGGAAGATGCATAATATGAGCACGATTGCCCCAAAAAGAAAAAGAATCAGCAGATATCATGTGCGCAATAAGTTTTATGACTTTTCCTGTGCTATACCTGCGTTAGTCTTTTTTGCAATCTTCGTTTATTACCCGATTGTAGAGTTGTTCCGCTACAGTCTAACTGACTGGAACCTGATGCGCGATACATATAATTATGTGGGTTTGAAAAACTATCAGTGGCTCTTTACTTCTTCTGTCGGCTGGAAACGTTTTTCATCCTCGCTGACCATCACCCTGCTGTATACCATAGGTGAAGTATCCGCCTCCTGCATTTTCGGTATCCTGCTCGCGTTGCTCTTTAACCGTATGAGTAATTCGTTCAAGGTGATGCGCACGCTGGTAATCCTGCCCAGGTATGTTACAGTCTCTGCCACCACATTGGTCTTCCTGCTGATGTATAATAAGGAATATGGCCTTATCAACAATGTGCTGCGTGCCATGAATCTGCCTGCTGTCAGCTGGCTGAACAGCCAGGATACAGCACTGATTTCAGTAATCATCTATTCATTCTGGCGTTCCGTAGGCTATGCAATGATGATCTATCTTTCAGCGATAAAAGGCCTGAGCCAGGATTATTTCGAAGCAGCAGCTCTGGACGGCGCCAATGGCGTACAGAAGTTCCGCTATATCACTCTTCCTCTGATTGCTCCCACTACGCTCTTCCTGGCTGTCACATCCTTCCTTGCCGCTATGAAGGTTTATCAGACAGTTGAGATGCTGACAGGCGGCGGGCCGTATGAATCAACCAGCGTTATCGTATATTGGATCTACGCGCTAGCATTCCGCAATTATCGTGTTGACCGTGCCTCCGCTGTTGGCTGCGTCTTCTTCATGATTCTGCTGATCTGCACAATTCTGACCATGAACATATCTGACCGCAAGGTCAATTATGACGCTTAAGGGGGTGTAAATATGGCACAGACAACAATGAACAATCCCCCGAAGGAGTTTAATTCTGCACGTCTCCGTAAAAAGACCGGGGTCTTCTTCCAGTATTTATTCGCGATTTTGTTGACAGCATTCTTCATCTTTCCGCTTTACTGGATGCTGATCTCCTCGTTCAAGACCACTGAGGAACTGCTGCTTTCCAAGCCCACATTCTGGCCGAAAACTTTCAACTTTGACAGTTATCCGTACATTTTCAACAGCTTCCCGATGTGGCGGTTCATCTTCAACTCCTTCTTTATGACAGTCTGCACCACCAGCCTTCAGCTGATCATAGGTGTAATGGCAGCATATGCATTCTCAAAAGGCGACTTCCCCGGCAAGGACATCCTCTTTGTCCTCATCCTTGGCGCATTGATGATCCCGATCCAGGTCACCTTTATTCCTACCTACATCATGGTCGCACACTGGGGCTGGATCAACACCTATATTGGCCTGATCCTTCCTGAAGCTGTTTCCGCCTACTTCATCTTCATGCTGCGTCAGAACTTCAAGGCTGTGGATGAAAGTTATCTCGATGCCGGACGCGTGGACGGCATGGGTCGCATCGGCATCATTGTGCATGTTCTTGTTCCCATGTGTAAGCCTGCTATCGTCACAGTAACGGTCATCGCCCTGATTAACGGATGGAACAGCTATTTCTGGCCGAAGATGGTTACGACAAGCAATGACTACCGTACCTTGTCTATTGCTCTGCGCGAAATATCCAGTGCATTTGCCGGTCTGGAAATCATGAACTTCAACAAGATCATGGCGGCGGCTGTCATTTCGGTTATTCCCGTTGTGTTCCTCTTCCTTCTCTGCCAGCGTTACATTCTTACCGGTTTCTCCAAAGCCGCCATGAAATAACAGGAGGTATCCCATGGCCTGTTTTCGTGCCAGCATCCGTTCCCTGGTAATGGAGATGGATACACTGGTCAATGTGGTTGTACCATACGATCAGTATGAACCCAATGGCGAACCCAAGAAGATCGACAAGGTACTGTACCTATTGCATGGGCTCAAACAAAATGCAGATTCTTGGCAGCGTTTCAGCAGCGCCGAACGTTATGCAGGCTATTACGGTTATGCGGTAATCATGCCCGAGGTACAGCGTTCCTTCTATACCGACATGGTTTTCGGTCCGCAGTATTTCACTTATCTGACCGAAGAACTCCCCCGTGTGATGCACAGGATGTTCCGTCTGCCGGACGATCCGCAGAAGACCTTTGTGGGCGGTCTGTCGATGGGCGGCTACGGAGCGCTTAAGTGTGCACTCAACTATCCTGACCGGTATGCAGGTGCCATTTGTCTCTCTTCCGGTTTTGATCTGATCACGGATCCAGAGCGGCTGGTAAATATCTACCGTAACCGTGAGGAACTGCAGGGATTGACCGGTTTGGAACTAAAGGCCAAGCCCGAAGACGATCTGTATGCCATCGCAGATGCCTGGCCAGCAGACAAGCCTAAGCCGCGCCTGTATATCGCTGTGGGCACCGAAGACTATCTGCATGGCAAGAACCAGGAAATGCGTGCACGTCTGATAAAAAACGGCTTCAATCCTTGCTATGAAGAATGGCCTGGCATTCATGACTGGCGTTTCTGGGACGCGGGGCTTGAGCGCGGCCTGCGTTATATGGCCGGTCTGCCGACCACTTAACGGCTGTCATTCCAACGAAAAACACCAAGCTTAAGGTTTCACATCAACAGCAATATTTTTTCCCTAACCCCCTTGTTTTTTCATTGCGCAAGGACTAATATATACGTCGTCCGCCGGTCTCAGGCTCTGCCCGAGGCCGGCGGTTAACTGTCCGTAACAAGGAGTTATAAGTCTGTGCACACTCTTTTATCGACCGCCGTGGCGCTTTTCGCCGGGCTGATGATGACCCGTGTCTTCAAGTATCTGCACCTCAAGTTTCCTGATGTAACTGCTTTCCTTATCGCCGGTGTCCTGGTTGGTCCCTTTGCATTAGGCCGTTTCGGTCTGCCCGGCATCGGCTTTTCCTCGCTGGAAGAAATAAGCCATGTAAGCATTCTGAGCAGTGCCGCCCTTGGTTTTATTGCCTTTGATATCGGAAATGAATTCCGCTTAAGTCAGCTGCAAAAAACAGGAAAGACTGCTGTTCTGATCGGCATTCTACAGGCATTGACTGCCACAATACTGGTCGATATAGCCCTGATCATTCTTCACTTTGTACTGGGACCGGACGTTCTGCCGCTTCCTGTTGCGATCACGCTGGGCGCGATTGCTTCCGCTACCGCTCCGGCTGCTACGCTGATGGTTGTCCGCCAGTACAAAGCTAAAGGGCCTGTGACAGATCTCTTACTGCCCATTGTTGCATTGGATGACGCGGTAGGTCTGGTCGTCTTTGCCGTATCTGTCGGCATCGCTCAGGAAATGAGTAGCGGAGTTCTCAACATCATATCCGTCATCATCAACCCGTTGCTTGAGATCGTCTGTTCCCTTGCTCTCGGCGCAGCGATGGGTGGCCTGTTGACGCTTTTGGAAAAGACTTTCTTTTCAAACAGCAACCGTCTGTCACTGACCATTTCTTTTGTTACGATGACCATTGCCCTTTCATCTGTCAGCATCCCTCTGGGCGGAGGAATTGAAATCAGTTTCTCTTCTCTGTTGGTCTGTATGATGCTGGGTACGGCGTTCTGTAATCTCAGTGAATTCTCAGAAGACATCATGAAGCGTTCTGAACGCTGGACGGCTCCACTCTATGCTGTTTTCTTCGTCCTGTCAGGCGCGCAGCTGGATCTCAGTGTTTTCCTGTACCCCGCCATCCTCCTGATCGGAGTCGTTTATGTGCTTGTCCGCTGCCTGGGGAAGTACTATGGTGCCCTGAGCGGAAGCGTGTTGATGCATTGTCCCGAAAATGTCCGCAAGTATCTGGGCATCACGCTTTTCCCGCAGGCCGGTGTGGCGCTTGGAATGGTAGTATCCGCTCAGGTACTGGGTGATACAATGGGTGCGCTGATCCGCAACGTGATCCTGTTCAGTGTGCTGATTTATGAACTGGTCGGCCCGCTACTGACCAAAAACGCCCTTTCCCATGCGGGAGAGATCGTTATCGGCCGCAGCGATGCGCAGAACCGTGCCCGCTTTGCGCCGGCTCCAAAGGCTTCCTGATACTGTTTTAAACAAAAACACCGGGGCAATGCCCCGGTAAATAGCACTTTAGCATCGGATTGCAGGAATGTCCTGCAGTCCGTTTTAATAATTATCCTGTACCAGCTCAAAATATGCCTGCGGATGATTACATACGGGGCACTTTTCAGGTGCTTCCTCGCCTTCATAGATAAAGCCGCAGTTCCGGCAGTGCCAGGTCTTGCTCTCGCTCTGTTTAAATGCCTTGCCCTGCTCCAGGTTTTCGCGGAGTTTGTTATAGCGCTCTTCATGCGCGCGTTCGATTGTTGCCACGCCCTCGAACTTATCCGCCAGCTCATTGAAGCCTTCCTCGCGTGCAACACGGGCGAATTCCTTGTACATGGCGGTCCATTCTTCATGCTCACCGGCAGCGGCGGCAGCCAGGTTCTTGATCGTATCACCCGATGTCTTGCCCTCAGCAAAGCCCGCCAGAGCGCGGAGCCACATCTTGGCATGTTCCTTTTCGTTCAGTGCGGTCTCGGTAAAGAAAGCGGCTACCTGCTCATAGCCTTCCTTTTTGGCAGCACTTGCAAAATAATCATATTTGTTGCGTGCCATGCTTTCTCCGGCGAAAGCGGTCATCAGATTCTGCTCAGTGCGGGAACCCTTTAACTCCATATCGGTCTCCTCCTCTTTTTAGAAAATGTCCAGAATAGCCAACAAAATCGAACTGACCATCAAAAAGGCCAGAATGATACATACAATACGGATCAGAAGAGCCCGTTTATCTGTTTTCTTATTCTTTGCCATGTCAGCGTGCCTCCTGCTGCTGGTATGCTTCAATAGCACGGCTAAGCTGATCCGGGCAGCTAGTATTACCGCGGCACGGAATACCGCGCAGCAGCTCCTTGACTTCATCAGCCTTGCGGCCGATCACCATCGTAGCCAGCCCTTTGGTGTTGCCGCGGCAGCCGTTATGGATCGTGCAGGCACGAATAATGCCTTCACTGTCGATTTCAAGATCGATCTGGGTGGAACATGTGCCATGGGTTTTGTACTCAAACATTATGCTTCTTCCTTTCCTTATTTATCGTTATCTGACGTATCGCTTTCCCGGAGGATCGCATACAGTTTCACGTCTGAAAAACGCCCCTTGTTGAATACACGTCCGCGTAAAACGCCTTCGCATTGCATGCCGCATTTCTCCATCACACGCCCGCTGGCAGGATTATCCACCTCATGCTGGGCTTCAATCCGGTGCAGGCGCAGGGTGTCAAAGCCAAAGCGCAGTACTGCTTTCAGCGCCTCCGTTGCATAACCCTGTCCCCAGCAGTCACGTGCAAAGGAATAGCCTACCTCGCCGCTGCGATGCTCGAGATTGACCCACATAAAGCCGATCGTCCCGATCATACGGCGGTCACTGCGCCGTTCCACCGCAAAAGAAGAAGGCTCCCCACGCCGGTACTGGCGAAGTGCTCCGCGCAGCATCCTGCGCGAATCCCGAATACTTTCATGTGTTTCCCACAGCACATGGCGGCTGACTTCCGGGTCGCTCGCATAGCGGTACAGATCCTGCGCATCATGCATTGTCAATGGGCGCAGCCGCAGTCTTGGCGTTTCCAGCACCGGAAGATCAGAGAAAATCCGTTCACAATAAGCTTGCTGCATCATGCCTGCTCCGATGATTGCATATTATAACATCTGCCGGTCCGGCACGCAATAGACGACAGCTGTCTGCTGGCGTCCTGACCAATGCACACGCCTGGCATAGTCACGCAGACCCCAAATCAACAGTGCCAGGCCTCCCAGCAAAACGACTATCAGAAATATCAGCAACAGACGGAAGCCGCGTTTTCTGCCTCCAGTCATCGGTGTACCCCCTTGAAAAGTAAAATTTTATTCGCTTGAACGGGAAGAAAAGGCACCCGTCTGGCGTTGTATGGTTGTAAACGATTCAAACGGCGCTGCGCTTTCTGCATGCCGCAGCTGCCAGGCCATCATCAGACCGACGATCGTTTTGCTGTCGTGGATCTCGCCATCCATCACCATGCGTATGGCTTCATCCAGTGGGAAGGATGCTACACGAAGGAACTCGCCGTCATCCGTATGCATCGTGTGCTGGCTGAGACCGGTAGCCAGGTAAATGCCGATTTGTTCGGTGCAGAAGCCGGGAGTCGTATCGAGTATGGTCAACAGCCGGTAATTCTCCGCGTGCAGACCGGTCTCTTCCTCCAGTTCGCGACGTGCAGCGGTTATCATTTCTTCTTCCGCACTGTCCAGCTTGCCGGCGGGGATCTCCCAGGTGAATCTTCCGACCGCGACCCGATGCTGACGTACCAGCGTTATATTCCCCGCTTCATCCAGCGGAACAATAGCTGCCGCCCCGCGGTGCCTGACCACCTCGCGCAGTGCCTGACGTCCGTCTGGCAGATGAACCTGCCAGTGCTCAACATTTATCAGGCATCCGTGAAACACCTCTTCGGAAAAGAATACCTTTTCCTCCAATGAATGATCGTTCACTCCAAGCCCTCCCTTAATGAAACGGTTAAGGATATTTCGACACGGATGGATTTACTTCCTGCTGACGAACTCCTCCGGAGGCCGAAAGTTGACGGGTTTGTCCATTCATAATATAATTGGTACATATTTTTTCCAAGTAGTAATGAATCGTCCAAGGAGGCGTCACTATGAAATTATTCAAAAGGCTGTCCCTGACCCGCCGGATCGGTGCGCTGCTTTTGGCTGCACTGCTGGCCTTCAGCTGGCTCCCTTCCTCGCTGGCAGCAGAACCCCTGCCTGACGTATTGTTTACCCTGCAGTGGGGCGAGGAACAGGCGCAGGCTGTTGAAGTCAGTGAAAGCGGTTATGAATACTGCTACTGGCTGTTCGTGCCTCAGGGTGCCCTGATAAACGATGCGCTCCTGTCTGTCAGTGCGACCTATGGCCAGTATTCGCGTTTTGCTCTGGCTACCGGTCAGGACCTCGGCGACGGCGTACAGCTGTCGCAGCTGTTCTGGCAGGAAGCCGGCAACCTGGGCGGCATGTGGATGGATGTATACGCTTATGACAGCAACGGTATGCCGGCAGCGTCATTGCGTTTGTATTTCTCCACCGCAGAAGTGACTCCCGCTACGCCTCCTCCCGTTGTGATGCCAGCGTACGTGACGGTCATTTGCCTGGATGAAAACTGGAATGAGATTACTCGTTCCAGCGAGGAGCACCAGCCTGGCCTTTCCACGGTCTATGCCAGCCCGATCAATGGTTATGAGATGGATTATGCATATCCGACGCAGTATGACATCTATGTGGATGCTTCCGGTGCCTCCCCCAGCCAGGTGGAATTCCACTATCGCCGCCAGATCAATCCTGTGAATGTCAATATCGTCTGCATGGATGAGAATTGGAATACCATTTCTTCCTATTCGCAGACCTGCGGAGCAGGCACAACCACAATCTCTGCCCAATATATGGACGGATACGATTTTGACTACAGTTATCCGACCTCCTATGACGTCACCGTCACTGCTGATGGTGCGTCCATGACTGAAATCCAGTTCCACTATGTCCGCCGGATCAATCCCGTGAATGTCAACATCGTCTGCATGGATGAGAATTGGAATACCATTTCTTCCTATTCGCAGACCTGCGGAGCAGGCACAACCACAATTTCTGCCCAGCCCATCGGCGGATATGATCTCGACTATAATTATCAGACTTCTTATGACGTCACCGTCACTGCTGACGGTGCGTCCATGACTGAAATCCAGTTCCATTACATCCGTCAGATCAACCCCGTAAATGTCAATATTGTCTGTCTCGACGAAAACTGGAATACCATTTCCTCTTATTCCCAGACCTGCGCGGCCGGGACCACCACGATTACCGCCCAGTATCTGGACGGATATGACTTCGACTATGCCTATCCCACTTCATACGATATCACCGTCACTGCCGACGGTGCGTCCATGACTGAAGTCCAGTTCCACTACACACGTCAGATCAATCCAGTAAATGTCAACATCGTCTGCATAGATGAGAACTGGAACACCATTTTCTCCTACTCCCAGACCTGCGCAGCCGGCACAACGACCATCTCGGCACAGCCCATAGATGGTTATGATCTCGACTACAATTATCAGACATCTTATGACATCACTGTCACCGCAGACGGTGCGTCCATGACTGAAGTCCAGTTCCACTACACACGTCAGATCAATCCAGTAAATGTCAATATCGTCTGCATAGATGAGAACTGGAACACCATTTCCTCCTACTCCCAGACCTGTGCCGCCGGTATGACGACCATCTCGGCTCAGCCAATTGACGGCTATGATATCAACTACAATTATCCCACCCAGTATGATATCAACGTCACTGCTGATGGTGCGTCCATGACAGACGTTCAGTTCTACTATAACCGTCAGATCAATCCGGTAAACGTCAACGTGATATGCGTCGATGAAATCGGCAACATCATTGACAGCTTTGCGCAGACCTGTGCAGCAGGAACCACTTCCATCGCTGCCCAGCCCATTGATGGGTATGACCTGGATTACAATTACCAGACCTCTTACGACATCACCGTCACTGCGGACGGTGCATCCATGACCGAGATCCAGTTCCATTACATCCGCCAGATCAATCCTGTAAATGTCAGTATTTTCTGCGTGGATGAAAATGGGAACATGATTTCTTCTTATTCCCAGACCTGCGCGGCTGGTACGACCACGATTGCCGCCCAGTATCTGGATGGATACGATCTGGATTACAACTATCCCACTTCTTATGATGTCAGCGTTACTGCAGACGGTGCATCCCTGAATGAGATCCAGTTCCATTATGTCCGCCAGATCAATCCTGTAAACGTCAGTATCGTCTGCATCGATGAGACCGGCAATATCATTACCAGCTACGAGCAGACCTGCTCGGCCGGTACAACAGCCATTGCTGCTCAGCCAATTGATGGTTACGATATCGATTATAATTACCAGACCTCTTATGATGTCACCGTCTCAGCAGACGGTGCGTCCGTGAATGAGATCCGGTTCTACTATGTCCGCCAGATCAATCCCGTCACAGTCAGTGTTGCCTGTTTCGATGAGAACGGCAGCCTGATCGACAGTTTCGGCCAGACCTGCGGTGCTGGTACCACTACTATCGCAGCCCAGCCCATTGATGGTTATGATATTGACTATAACTATCAGACTTCTTATGATGTCACGGTCACTGCCGACGGCGCGTCTGTGAATGATATTCAGTTCTATTACATTCGTCAGATCAACCCCGTTGATATCACTGTGATCTGCACGGATGAAATCGGAAACATCATCGTTTCCTATCCCCAGACCTGCGGCGCCGGAATCACCACGGTTTCTGCTCTGCCCGTTGATGGTTATGACCTCGATTACAATTATCCGACTTCTTATGACATCACCGTCACAGCTGACGGCGCGTCCATGAGCGAAGTCCAGTTCCATTACAACCGTCAGATCAATGCTGTCGACATTGCCGTTATCTGCGTAGATGAGAATGGCACCCTGGTTGACAGTTTCTCCCAGACCTGCGGTGCTGGTACGACCACGATCGCTGCGCAGCCCATTGACGGCTATGACATCGACTATAACTATCAGACTTCCTATGATGTCACGGTTACTGCCGACGGCGCGTCCACAAATGAGATCCAGTTCCACTACATGCGTCAGATCAGTCCTGTGAATGTCAATGTGGTATGCGTCGATGAAATCGGCAATGTCATTGACAGTTATGCGCAGGCCTGCGGCGCCGGTACTACTGCCGTTTCTGCCCAGATCATTGATGGTTATGACATCGACTATAACTATCAGACTTCCTATGATGTCACGGTCACTGCTGACGGTGCATCTGTGAACGAGGTCCAGTTCTATTACATCCGTCAGATCAACCCCGTGACCATCAATATCGCCTGCATCGATGAAAACGGCAGCATATTTGACAGTTTCACCAGGACTTGCGGTGCAGGTACTACGACAATCGCGGCTGAACCTGTTGCGGGCTATGAGATCGACAGCAGCTATCAGTCTTCCTATGATGTGACTGTCACCGCTGACGGCGCATCCATGACGGATATCCAGTTCCACTATGTCCGCCAGATCAATCCTGTCAACGTCAGTATCATCTGCCTGGACGAAAACGGTAACACGATAGACAGCTTCGCGCAGACCTGCGGTGCCGGTACGACCACGATCGCCGCGCAGCCCATTGACGGCCATGACATTGATTACAACTACCCGACATCTTACGATGTCATCGTCAATGCCGACGGCGCATCCACAAATGAGATCCAGTTCCATTATATCCGCCAGATCAATGCTGTAGATGTCAGCATCATCTGCGTTGACGAGGCCGGCAAACAGATCGACAGTTACAGCCAGACCTGCGGAGCCGGAACCACTGCTATCGCTGCCCAGCCCATCGATGGATATGATATTGATGGCAATTATCAGACTTCCTATAACGTCACCGTCACTGCTGACGGCGCGTCCGTAAGCGAGATCCAGTTCCATTACATCCGCCAGATCAATCCCGTTAACGTCAGCATCACCTGCATCGACGAGATCGGGAATGTGATCAGCAGTTCCACTCAGACCTGTGGAGCAGGAACCACTATGATCGCTGCCAAGCCCATTGATAATTACAACATTGACTACAATTATCAGACCTCTTATGACGTTACCGTCACCGCTGACGGCGCGTCCATAAGCAGCATCCAGTTCCATTATGTCCGCCGGGTCAATCCCGTGAGCGTCAGTGTTGTCTGTGTGGATGAGAAGGGCAATCTCGTTTCCTCATACTCACAGACCTGTGGCGAAGGGAATACGACGATCTCTGCACAGCCCGTTGACGGTTATGATATCAACTACAATTACCCGACACAGTACGATATCACTGTGACCGCTGACGGTGCGTCCATGACGAGTGTCCAGTTCTTCTACATCCGTCAGGTGAATGCCACGTTCGTGACCGTTTCCTGTATGGATGACTTCGGCGTGACCTTCAACGTCTTTACCGTTACATGCCAGCCCGGCGGCAGCTATATCAACGCTCCGGTCCAGGATGGTTATGTGCTCGAAGAGGCAAGCAGCGTTCCCGTCAGTGTCCAGGTAGATGCCGACGGCGCACATCCCAGCGCGATCACCTTCAATTACAAGCGCGCTTACAACGTGCCTGTTTATTACCGCACCTATGATGGTACGGACCTGCTGCCTCCTTCCTCCCAGGTCTGCTTCGCCGGTGAGACCACTGTCACCGCACCGGAGATCGGCGGTTATACCGTAGACCTTGCGTCCAAGAGCGTCTTCGTCGATTTCAACGGTCCCTCCCCGAGGCAGTTCGAGTTCATTTATTCTCTGATTGCGACCGAGGAGCCGACGGCCACCCCGACCCTGCCTCCGACGGATGCTCCTACCGAAACGCCCACTCTTCCCCCGACCGAAGAACCCACCGCGACGCCTACGGCAACGCCCACTCCCACGCCCGCGCCTACACCTGTTATTGTAGAGACCAGCGTGTCTGTGCTGTACATTGACCACACAGGAACCGTGGTACTGGAGACAGCGGCAGCCGTCAGCACTGGTGAGAATTTCGTGCAGTATGACAACGATCTGCTACCTGCCGCATATACCCTCTACAGCGAGAATATAGTACGTGTTGTCGTGGATGAAGCCGGTGTATGTGATCCCGAGCGTGTGGTCTTCTCCGTAGTCGCTCCGATGGATATCGCAGTCCATTACCGCAATGCAGCGGGCGATGCCGTTGCTTCCAGTGAGACACGCCGTTGTGTACCTGGTATCAACCCGGTACAGGCAGCGCCACAGGATCTGCTGCCTGATTATATCTTGGATGATGAAAGCACCAAGTATGTCACCATAGATGAGAACGGTGCAGATCCTGCTGAAATCGTCTTCCTGTACAAGCAGGAAGTGGTCACACCGCAGCCGCCGACACCCACGCCCGAACCGCAGCCCGTACTGGTGCCTGTCGTTTACATGACGACCACAAGTGATGTGCCCTTCTATACTGACAATACCGTGGTATGCATCACCGGTGAAAACACCGTGACCGCAAACGCAGCGTATGTGCCTGAAGGATACACTCCCGCAGGCCCCACCAGTGTAACTGTGACAGTGGATGCGGATGGCAATGCAAGCCCCGCTACCGTACAGTTCCTCTATTCTGTCAGCAATATGACACGTGAAGTCACCGTCTATTACCGCACAGAAGGCGGCCTGGATGTTGCATCTACCCAGCACATTGCAGTCGGTATAGGCGAGCATGTCATTTCCGCTGCGCCTGCTGACCTGGCGCCCGGATACCGTCTGACCGGGGCTGAGAGTGCCACCGTGTTCCTCAATGAAGACGGAACGCTGGTTCCCGACTCTGTTGTCTTCCTGTACGAGCTCGCACCTACCGAGCGTCCGACCGTAGCGCCGGTAGACTATCCGATCTATGACATGGATGCATGGTGCTGGCCCAAGGCTGACAATATCACGCTGCGCACTTTCCCGAGCAGCGACTCCGAGCAGACCATTATCCGCACTGTCAACCAGAATGAGCTGGGCCATATCGAAGGGTATGTGGTCAACAGCCTGAACGAGACCTGGTACATTGCCACCTTCAGCGAGCAGACCGGTTATGTGCGTGATACGCGTGTACGCCTGCTCACCGAGGAAGAAGTACGCATGCTGTTCGGGTATACAGAATCGCCTGATCAGACTCCCGCCATTATCGAAACGCCCATTCCGGACGGTGCATATATCGACCGCTGGGCTCAGCTGAATGCAAACAGCGTCAATCTGCGCACGGGTGCCAACAAGCAAAGTTCTTCTCTGGGCCGGTACAACAAAGGAACATATGCGTTCATCTTTGAGTCTCAGACCGTCAACAATGAAAAGTGGTATCATGTCATGATCAACGGCAAGGAAGGCTATATGGTCGCTTCCTTCCTGGATATGATGACAGCCGAGCAGTCCGCGGCTCATCAGGCGGGTCTAACTTCTCCCATGCCGGTCCGTACCCCCATTCCCACGGAAGTTCCGCCTTCCCCGACGCCCAGTCCGACTCCGGTCCCGACTGCGACACCGACCTCAACGCCGACCAACAGTCCCGCGCCTTATGCTGGGTATGCCCTCACTACGCGCAGCATCGATCTGCGCACGGGTGTAACCGCCACCGACACCACCCTGCGTGTTCTGACCGCCAACAGCCTGCTGTATGTATATGGCCAGGCCTTCGTCAACGGTGTCACCTGGAGCAGTGCCGAGGCCCTTGGCAGCGGTGTAAGCGGTTATGTGCCGGATGAGGCACTGCGCCACATCTCTGCTGAAGAAGCCGCGCCGTACCTAGCCGCGCTTCAGCCGCATACTCCGACTCCGACTCCTACCGCTCAGCCCGAACCTTATGCCGGATATGCCGTCACCAACGGCGCCAACGTCATGATCCGCAATTATGCGGATGAAAAGGCGGAGATCGCCATGGTACTCGGCGAAGGCGAAGTCGTCTGGGTCATGGGTCAGCAGTATGTGGATGGCTCCAGTTACCCCTGGCATATTGTCCAGTTCGGCAAAGTCTTCGGTTACGTCCGCGGCGACCAGCTGCGCCTCATGAGCGCTGAAGAGCAGGCTGAATTCATCAAGAACCTGCGCACGCCCATACCTTCTCCCTCTGCCACGGCTACTGCCGCACCCGTCACACAGGAAAGCATGTCCAGTTACGGCTATGTGACCACGAACAATGTGCGTCTGCGCAGCGGCCCCGGCACACAGTATACGCAGATCCGCATGATGGGACAGTATGCCTTCGCCCTGGTGCTTGGCAGTGAGACAGTCAACGGGCAGACCTGGTATCACATCAATCAGGCCGGTACCGAAGGCTATGTCATGAGCAACTACTTCAAAGTACTGACTCTGGGCGAGCTCAGCCAGTTCCTGACCAGTGATGAATACACGCAGTCCGCTACTGAAGGCAATTCCAACAGTGGCGCCGAAAATAGCAACGGCATCACTTCGGTCGAAGACTTTAACTCCGGTGTCTGGAAGAATCCTGCCCTGACCAATGTCACATATGAGCCCTTCAGCAATATCATCGCGACTCCGACTCCCAATGTAGAGCTGCTTCCCACGACTGTTCCTACGACAGTTCCTACGACAGTGCCTACTGCAACACCGACTGCTTCTCTCGCGCCGGTAAGCACGACAGACTTCACCAACTTCACCACTCCTGCTCCTAATGCAAAGAGTGGCGGAAGCAGCTGGCTGTGGATCGGTCTGGCTGCTGCTGCGGTCGCGATCGGCGGCGGTGCTTACGGCTATTCCATCTACCGTGCAAACCAGCGCCGTGCCGCACAACGCGCCGCACAGCGCCGTCAGGCTCAGCAACAGCAGCAGCGCGCGAATTACCAGCAGCCCACGCAGCAGTACCCGCGTCAGAACACGAGCGCTTCACAGCAGACATCGGTCTTTACTCCCCCGCAGCCGCATTCTTCTGTCGAAGCACCGAAACAGGCTTCTACGGACAGCACTACACGTCACCGTCGTTCGGACAAGCACAACAACACTTAATACCTGACAGCCTGCCCCTCTCCACATCATTCACGACCGGAGAGGGGCGTTTTAGTTGTATTGTTTCACTATCCATTTCCTGCTATAATAAGGCATAAGTTTTCGTTTCTGCTGAAACTGTATGTTATCGCTTGAATTGAGGATAAGAAAATGAAGATCCTTGTAACCGGTGCACATGGTCAGGTCGGCCAGGATATGATGTCTGTACTGAAAGCACGCGGGCATAATGTCACCGGCACAGACCTGGTGCCGGGAAATGAATCGGATTCTATCATTCCGCTGGACATCACTGATCCGGAAGCCGTCCGGCAATTACTAATGTCAGAGCAGCCGGATGCCGTGATTCACTGCGCCGCATGGACAGCCGTAGACGCGGCAGAAGACCCCGAAAACCGTGAGAAAGTCTATGCCGTCAATGCTGACGGAACGCGTAATATCGCCTTTGTCTGCCGCGAGCTGGATTGCAAGATGCTTTATCTTAGCACGGATTATGTTTTTGATGGCACCGGAGAAACGCCCTGGCAGCCGGACGAAACGCGTTTCGCGCCATTAAACATATACGGCCAAAGCAAGCTGGCAGGAGAAGACGCAGTGCGTTCTCTCCTGAAACGCTATTTCATTGTCCGCATCTCCTGGGTCTTCGGTCCCGGAACCAACTTTGTCAAAACGATGCTGCGTGTCGCCGGCACACATAATGTACTGCGTGTGATCAATGATCAGATCGGTACCCCCACTTATGCACCTGACCTGGTCCGTCTGCTTGCGGATCTTATAGAAAGTGAACAGTACGGCGTCTATAATGCCAGTAACGAAGGCGGGTATATCAGCTGGTATGATTTTGCCTGCGAGATTTTCCGCCAGGCCGGAATCGAGGTAACCGTTCTGCCGGTCAGCACGGCGGAATACGGGCAAAGCAAGGCGCTTCGCCCGCTGAACAGCCGTCTGGACAAGAGCAAGCTGCGTCAATGCGGTTTTACGCCGCTTCCCGACTGGCGCGATGCCCTGACCCGGTACTTGGGCACGCTCTCATGATGCCAGTCCGAATGTAATACGATTGACAAGCCGCATATGATAATGATATGATTTGGTAAACTGGAATGAAAGGGGCGGGAAGATGCGCAAATAAACGGGTTTTGATGTCAGAGAAAACCGCAGAAAGTGCGGTTTGTTTCGGGCGTCAAAATACCGGAGCGCAGCTTCCGGCCTTTTTGCATGCTGATTTTGTCTCCGGATTTGACGCCTCGAGGGAGGTGTTCTTATGCTGACAATACGTCATTTATCGATCCTTCACAGCATAGACCTGCGACCGCTGATCAAAGATCTGTCCTTCACGCTTTCCGGCGCGGAACGTCTGGCCGTCATCGGCGAGGAAGGCAACGGCAAGTCCGCCCTGCTCAAGGCAATCGTCCATCCGGAATCCATACAGTCATGGGCTACCGTAAGTGGTGAGATCCGTACAAGCGGAGAGAAGATCGGGTATCTTGCACAGGAAGCGCCTGAGGAATGGAATCCTGTTCCAGCCTGTACACTGTGTATGTCCAATCCCGCTTTCATGGATACAGACCCCGGTCAGCTGGCCGAAATCTGCCGCCAGCTTTCCATGCAGCAGAATCTGTGCTGGTCCGATACACCCTTTGAACTGCTCTCGGGCGGTGAAAAGGTGCGTCTGCGGCTCATGCTCCTGCTTTGCGAAAAGCCTTCCATGCTGCTGCTTGACGAACCAGGAAATGACCTTGATCTGGACGCGATCCTGGCTCTCGAGCATCTGCTTCTGACCTGCGGGCTGCCCGTATTGTACGTCAGTCATGATGAAGAGCTGCTTAAAAGGACAGCGACCCAGGTGCTTCATCTGGAATCCCTGCACTACCGGTCCGAACCGCGGTGGACATGGGCAAGAGAACCGTATCTGACCTATGTCCAGAACCGGAGAAACCAGCTCGACAAGCAGGGCCAGCTTTGGAAAAACGATCAGCGCGAACAGCGGATCCATCAGGAGAAGCTTCATCGCATCGAGGAAGCCGTGGCGCATGCCCAGGCAACAATTTCCCGTGGTGACCCGCACGGCGGCAGACTGCTGAAGAAAAAGATGAAAGCAGTCAAGAGTCTGGAGCATCGTTATGAACGGGAACGCAGTGATGCGGTTGAAAGACCCTGGGAAGAGTTTTCCATGGATGCATTGTTCTCAGACATCACACCCGTACCCAATGGAAGACGTGTGCTTGATCTGACGCTCGATCATCTCTTCGTGGATGACAAGGTGATATCGTCGGAAATCAATCTGCAGATACGCGGCTCCGAAAAAGTCTTGATCACGGGAAGCAACGGCTGTGGAAAGACCACCCTTCTCCGGCTGATCGAAAAGCAGCTGGCGAAAGACCCCGGATTATCCGTAGGCATAATGCCCCAGCACTATGAGGATGGCCTTGATTTCGATTGTCCGCCTGTAGAATATCTTCATACTGACGGGAGCAAGGAACAGCTGACATTCATCCGATCCACACTGATCGCCATGAAGCTGTCCAGGGACGAGCTGGAGCATCCGATCCGGTCCCTGTCCGGCGGGCAGAAGGCAAAGATCCTGCTGCTGAAGCTGATCCTGGCGCATCCTTCCGTCCTGATCATGGATGAACCTACACGGAACCTTTCTCCCCTGTCCGCGCCTGTCATGCGGGACGTGATCTGCACATTCCCCGGAGCTGTTCTCTGCGTGACACATGACAGAATCCTGATCCAGGATTGGCCCGGACGCGTTCTGCGTCTGACCGCTGACGGCCTGGTCACGCTCAAAGCCTGACAAGGTCAGGCAGTATATAAACAAACGAGGGGCTGTCTCGGAATGATCGAAAAGATCAGGAGAGCCAGTCCCTCGTTTTCTGTCAGTATTCAGTTGTAACAGTATCAGCCTACTCTTTCATTATCCATAACAATAGTGCCCCGCGAGGTACAGAAACAGGAATCCGGTATTCATTCCATGCTATGGTGCAATTCTCATCACGCAGGGAATCATTGTATGCATAAAACAGCACTTCACCATCAGGATTGCGCACCGCCAGCGTGCGCACACTGCGGTAAGCGGAAGAAGAAAACAAAGCACATGCGCCGGGCTGAATATAATGTGAGAACATGTACATCTGGTGATACACACCGCGGCAGAATACCTGTTCACCGTCCCGGTACAGCGGTGAATTGCAGCCGATATCGCGGTTATGATACGGTCCGCCTTCCGTATCCAGCAGCAGATTCCACTCACAGACCGCGTTTGTCCAGTTGTTCAGCACATCCAGGATCTCTGTGCGGTACTTACCGTACATTCGTGCAGAAAGCCCGTGACAGAATTCGCTTTCAACAAGGACCTTCCGTGGCCATGCATCATGCAATGCCTGCAGTTCGCCTTCATGTACGCCATTATACCAATGGAACGCCGCGCCCCAGACGCGCTCTCCAAGTGTTTCATATATGCGGTCTGCGTGTTCAAACATCCCTCCACGATTATAGTCCCAGCAAAGGATCTCGATCCGCCGCGGATAACGGTCCAGTTCTTCAGCCAGAACTGCTATAAAGGCAGCCAGTTCCTCCTGCGTGAATTCGCAGCCCTCCCAGCGGTGCGATCCGGGCTCATTCTGCGGCGTAACGGCTGAAATGAGTACGCCCTCTTTTTCATATTCTTCAATGAACCGGCAGAAATATCGTGCCCATACGTGATAGTACTGCGGCAGCAAACGTCCTTTGTTCGGCAGTCTGCCCTCTTTCATCCAGGCCGGCGGCGTCCAGGGTGAAGCCAGAAGAAACAGCGGCTGTTTGCTGTATGCCTGCGCATCACGGATCATGGGGATCACTGCCTCACGGTCGCGGTCGATATTGAAAGTAACCAGTTCCGCATCACCGTCTGCCACATGATGATAGGAGGAACGCGCAAAATCGGAAGCGCCGATACACACGCGGCAGAAATTGTAATGAAGGCCGGTTTCCCCGAAATGATATTCCATCGCCTTCTGTTTCTCTTCGGGTGTTAATGCTGCATAGTTCAGTGCAGCGCTCTCGGTAAACGCGCCGCCAAAACCAAGTATAGTCTGCTTTTCGCGGTTTATGATCTCGATACGGTCTGTCCCGCGCCCGAGACGACGGGGGTCTTCTTCCTTTGTGACTGTATCAAGAGGCATCTGCATGATCTCGCCGTCATTCAGAATCATTTTCCGCAGTAATTCCATCTGTATCTGTCCCCTTTCCCTGATACAACAAATTATAGCAGATGTCATTAAGGCGGGCAATGTCTGAAAAAGGCAGACAAAAAGCAGAGAATTGCTCCTCTGCTGTCTTTCTATCTTATTTTTTCTCCAGGCGGCATGTACCGTCAGAAATCTGCAGTGCCACCTTTCCCTCCAGCGTCAGTGTAGCCGATTCGCCTTTTTTCAGCTGAACGGACTTGATCACTGCGCCGAAGTCGCCGATGATCTCAACCTTTACTCCGCTGTCAAGAGAAGAGAACATGGACCCCAGTGAAGAATACAGGCTTGAATATGTACTGTCACCGGATCCGCTCAGTCCGTCGAGCATCGAGCCCAGTGAGCCGAACTCCTGCGAGAGATCATCCGTACTGGTGCCAAGGCAGGTGATCAGATATCTCCCCGGTTCGATATCAGGCCCCACAATGTATTTCCCTGCAGGCAGTGTCACCGGTTCGGAAGCGATCACAGCACGGGTTTCCGTCAGGCTGATGCCGCGCGCCTGCGCTTCGGCCATTATTCCCTGGTAAAGCAGGCGGAGCTGGTCATCCGTCAGGGCAGAAAAGCTTGCTGTGCTTTCCGAGGATTGCGTCGCTGAGCGAAGCACTTCTGCTGACGCAGCAGATTGCTGACTGCACAGCTTCATCAGTTCATCACGGGATACAGTCAGTCCGGTGCCCTTGATATAACCCGCTTTACCGCCATATGAAGCGGAGAACATGTCCAGTGATGCACTGTATCCTGTTACTTCCACGACGCCGCCCTGCGGAACGGATGTAATGATGGAGCCGTTCTGGTTGCGTATATATACATTGTCTACCGCGGTCCTGACCGATATCCCTTCTGCTGCAGCGATTCCTGCCAGCAACGCCAGGGTCAATAATATAGTAATTACTCTCTTCATTTTCCCATCCTCCGTATTGTTTCTGCTTTCACTTTAGCACGTATAGTCCTGCACTCTGTCGACCTTCGCAGACAGAATGACAGGGCTTTTTTGTTATGCTGAATTCGCAGAAAAAACACGGACTGTTATGGAGGCGATATCTGCCTGTGCAAGAAAGGAGATCGAAAATGCCCTATAACAGTCATGCAACCGGCAGGATCATACGTGATCTGCGCCGGCAGAAAGGATGGAGCCAGGAAGTGCTTTCCGGGCTGGCCGGAATTGCCCGCAGTCACCTGAGCGAGATCGAAAACGGTCAGAAAGCCGCCAGTGTGGATACCCTCTGGCGCATTGCGGAGGCACTCGGAACCAGACTGAGCGAGCTCATCCGTCAGGTCGAGGAACAGATGCTTTAATCCTCTGCTATATAGCGCAGTCCCCGCCGGGTTATAATCCAGCGGGGGCTGCAGTCTTTCAAATGATACCTTCTCGTTTCTTCCGTGCCCGTGCTTTTGCGGTAATGTGCCGTATCGTTTCCTTCAGCAAGTGATTGAATATCAACCTCCGTGTAACCCATGTATAAGGCAGTTCCCTGATTCCTTCCATTACTTCGGCTATTTTCTCGTCGGAAGAATACATTCTGCGGTATTTCCAGTGATAATACATGACTATGCCGCTAACGACAGCGGCAATTGCCAGTATCTGGAGCAACACAAGCGCCGCGATTCCCAATGCCAGGCTGCCGCGTCCGATCGCCATCAGCGCTGTAACTTTACCTCTGTCATACGGAAGGCCCATCTGCTGCATGCGGTGTAACAGGAGCAGAACTGGAAGTCCGACAGCGACAGGCAAAGCAATTATTATGTCAATCATGTTATCCCCCCGTTCTCAATTCAGGTCGAAGCCGGAAACAGAGCGGCCTTGTGAGATACGATGTTTTTTCTGCGAATCCTTCTTCCAGGGAAAATATTCTTGCTTGGCTTTTCTATTTCACTTGATAATAGCGCTGGCCTTTTCCCGATACATGCTGTACAATGCATTCAGATAAAACATCGGGAGGAAACAGACATGACTGGTCAGGAATTCCTGCAGATCCTGCACGTCGCAGAACGGCTGAAAGACACGCCCCGCCACTGCACCACATCAAAAGGCCGGGTCGAGAGTGTCGCCGAGCACAGTTGGCGTATCTCATTGATGGCCATGCTTCTCAAGCATGAATTCCCCGATGCGGATATTGATAAAGTTGTACGCATGTGCCTGATCCATGACCTTGGTGAATGCTTTACAGGTGATATCCCCACATTCAGAAAAAGCAAATCGGATGAGGACATAGAGCAAGCTCTCTTGATGCAGTGGGTATCAACTCTTCCGCAGGAAGTTGCACAGGATCTTTCTGCGTTATATACAGAGATGAATGCACAGGAAACGCTGGAAGCAAAACTGTATAAATGCATGGACAAGCTTGAAGCAGTCATTCAGCACAATGAATCCCCGCTTGATACATGGGCGGAAAATGAATACTCGCTGAATCAGACGTATGCTTTTGATACTGTCGCTTTTTCAGAATGGCTGACTCAGCTTCGCCGGGATATCCTGCAAGAAACCCTGACAAAAATAAAATCAGGGCAGTGATGATCCATCCGCCTGCACCTGACCTTATATAGAAACGGAAATGAATAAGGGCGCCCGAGGGCGCCCTTTTGCGTGGGATTAAAGATTAATAGTTGACCAGGTTGTAGGTCTCGATGGCGTCATTGGCCAGGCCGACCAGTTCCTCAACACCCTGCTCAGCCGTCAGCTGGCCCTGGAAGACCTTCTCGGTAACATCCTCAACATACTGACGGACTTCGGGGAACACGCTCAGCAGAGAGCCAACGTATTCGGGGCCGGAGGCATGCAGCTGATCCAGAGCGACCTGGAACTGCGGATACTTTTCAAGGTTGGCCTTGAAGGTCTCGGTCTCCTGAGCCTTGACATTGATCGGGAAGTACCCAGTGTTGGCAGACCACTTGGCCTGATTCTCGGGATTGACGCAGAACTTGATGAACTCGAAGGAAGCAGCTTCCTTGGCTTCGTCGCCGCTCTTGATCATCCACAGGGTGCCGCCGCCGGTGGAAACGCCGCCCTTGTCTTCAGGATTGACATAGGGGAAGAATGCGGTGCCGACTTCGAAGGCGCCCTTTACGTTAGACAGAACGCCAGCCAGGTTGGCCGTGGAGGCCAGGAAGATGGCGGTCTTGCCGGCTACGAAAGCAGCACGGGCAGCAGAGGTGCCGCCGCGCTCAATGTAAGCGGTATAGGGGCAGGCAGCGATCTTTTCCCACATCTTGAAGATGTCGAGAGCAGCGCCGTCTTCACCGAACATGACCTGGGTAGCATAGCTTTCACGGCCGTTGCCGTTGTTCACGTACTCGCGGCCCATCTTGCCGGTCCACTGCTCGAAGAACCAGCCGTAGTTGGAGAACAGGAAGCCATAGCGGTCGATGCTGCCATCAGGATTGTAGGTGGTCAGCTTCTCGGCAATCTCAAGGATGCCGTCCACGGTGGTGGGGATTTCGGTGATGCCAGCCTCGTCAAAGGCAGTCTTGTTGTAGTACATCAAAGGAGTGGAGCAGTTGAAGGGCATCGAGTTGATGCGGCCATCAACGGTGTAGTAAGCCAGCAGGTTGGGCTCGATGACGCTGGTGTCCCAGCCATCCTTATCGATGTATTCCTGAATCGGTACGATCCAGCCGCTGTCGATGATGAAGCGGGTGCCGATCTCATAGGAGTGCACGATGTCGCAGGGCAGCTGGCCCATACCGGCAGCCTTCAGCTTGTTGATAGCATCGTCGTATGCACCCTGATACTGGGCGTCAACGAAGATCTTGTCCTGGGAAGCGTTGAATTCGTCAACAATGCCCTTGATAGTTTCGGCATTGACGCCTTCCAGCGAGTACCAGAACACGACGGTGGTCTTGTCATCTGCCAGAGCGCTGCCCAGGGACAGCACCATGATCAGAGCAATAACCAGAGCAAACAGTTTCTTCATGGGGTATTCCTCCTTTTTATTTTTACGTCTTAGCCCAAGACGTAGGAAACAATTATATGACGGCACGTTGAGCGGGTTTCCAAAGCCAGTTGATCAGCCCTTCACGGCACCGGCCATCAGGCCGTTAATCAGGTTCTTCTGCATGAACACGAAGATGGACAGTGACGGTACCAGTGTAACTATAACAGCAGCCATCATCAAGGCAATGGATTCCGAGTCGATATCGTACATCTGTGCCACACCGATCTGTACCGTACGTACCTTATCGCTGTTGGTTACCAGCAGAGGCCACAGATAGTTGTTCCACTGCTGCAGGAATACGTACGCACCGAGAGCGCCGAGCGAAGGACGTGCCAGCGGGATAACGATCGTAGCAAGGAAGCGCCAGTTGCTGCAGCCGTCAAGCTTCGCGGCCTCGTGCAGTTCCTTGGCAAACGTCAGATAGTTCTGGCGCATCAGGAATACGCCCATGGCACCGCAGCCGTACGGCAGGATCAGCACATGATAGGTGTCCAGCCAACCCCATTTGGACACTGTCAGATAGTTTGAAATGATCGTCGCTTCCCAGGGCACCATCATGGTCGCCAGGATGCACATGAATACGAACTGGCGCCCGCGGAAATTCAGGAACGAGAAGCTAAACGCCGCCATTGAGCAGGTGATCATCTGCAGGATCGTTACCGTACCTGCTACAATGAAACTGTTGAGAATATGGCGCGGGATCATGGTCTTTGTGAATACATCAAGATAGCTGACAAAGTCCATGCGCGTAGGCCAGAATCGGCTGTACAGTTCTTCTGCCGGCATGACGCTCATCATGAACGTATACAGCAGCGGCGTCATTATCAGCAGCACGAACGGGATGTTGAGCAGGATACTGCCCGCTTTGCCAAGGACAGTCCTCTGTCTGCGTGTCAATGTTACAGCTGTCATCAGTAATGCACACTCCTTTTCTCAGCGCGGAACTGAATCAGGGTGATCACCATGATGATCAGGAACAGCACGATGGAGCGCGCAGCCGCCGTGCCGAAACGGAAGTTACGGAAAGCATCCAGATAAATGGAGTAAACGATCAGGTTTGTCTTCTCCTGGGGACCGCCCATTGTCAGCAGCTTGACCAGGTTGAAGGACTGGAAAGCATTGATGATGTTAATGATGATCTGGAAGAACAGTGTCGGGCTGATGCACGGCAGCGTAATGTTCCAAAGCTTGCGCCAGTAGCCTGCACCATCGATGGAGGCACTCTCATACAGTTCATCCGGCACGTTGCGCAATCCGGCACCGATGAATATGAAGTTGATGCCGCTTGCCAGCCAGATCGACAGAATACAGATTATCGGGAATGTCCACACTGGGTCGCTCAGCCAGTTGATGCTTGTTCCCAGAATATAGTTGAGCAGGCCGATGGATTTATGCAGGATCATCTTGAAGCTCATAGCCGCTGCCGAGGAGGCAATAGCGATCGGCATGGCGAAAATGGCGCTTGCAAACGCTTTTCCGGGAAATTTGTTGACCGTGATCAAGCTTGTGCACAGACCCATCACCAGGCCGCCGGTTGCCACAAAGAACACAAAGCGTACGGTGACCCACATGCTGTTCCAGAACTCACGGCTGTATTTCCCGTTCAGGATATCCAGATAGTTCTGAAAGCCGCGGTAAATCTTGGCGTTACCAAACTTATCTGTAAGGAAAGTGCTCAGATAGATGGTCTTTCCCAGCGGATAGTACAGGAATACTGCAAAGACACACAGAGCCGGCAGCAAAAACAGCCAGGGCTCTATAATCTCATATGTTGTTTTTTTGATCTTATGGGGTTTGATTTTCCGTGCCGGTGCCATTTTTGTCGTCATTTACTGCGACACCCCCTCGTTCATGAATACATTTCGCAAACCGCTGATGGTGCTGAAACGCCCATAAAAGGCGTTTCTCATAAAACCAGCTCATATTTATTGTGTAGTTTATTATAAAGGTAGTTACAGTGTCCTGTCAATCTTTTTTGTCGTAACCGTCAGAAAACAGACTCAATTTTGATATGAAAAAGCTCCCCTTGCGGGGAGCTCTGTTTGAAAAACAGGAATTACTTCGCAGGAGCGAACCAGCCGATCTGGGTGGCAGCGGTCACGGCGTCGGGGCTCATGAACTCAATGTTCGTGGTCTCGATGGACAGACCTGCATGCACGGACTCGCCGGGGAACTCGATGACCTTGCCGCTTTCGGTCACAGCGTAAATGCGCATGTGGGTATCGATTTCCTCTTCAGGCACAGTGCGGGTGATGATGTAGGGATTGTTGTCATTCTCGCTGCCCAGGGTGTGCAGAGGAGCAGCAGCATAGTTGATGCTCTTCCAGCCGCTGTTCAGATCTTCCAGGCCGATCTCAACGATATCTTCACCAGTGGTGTTCCACAGGGTATAGGTACCGGTGTTGCCGCCATGGGTGCCGGCATACTGAGCATGAGCAGCCTTAGCCGCAGCGATGATGCCCTTCACATAGTTGGGGGTGTCGACCAGAGTAGCACCAGAGACCATATCGGCGAAGCCTTCGATCTCGACGGCAGCTTCCAGCTGGGCGATGGTCTTGCCGACCACGAACTTTTCAATAGCGTCATAGTTGGCAGCGATCTGGACCTTGGAGCCGGCACGCTGCATGTTCAGGCTGTACAGGTCGCTGTTCACGCGCTTGGAACCCAGCACGGACACAGCACCGGTTTCAGCATTGGTCTGGCTGAAGGTGCCGTCTTTCACGGGAACACCAACAGCAGCCACGTCTTCACGGTTGCCCAGGAACTGGAACTCATCGATCTTGGCCAGAAGGATGGTCTCGCCCTGGATAACAGCAGTAACAACAGCAAAGCCATTGCCATGCAGATAGGTCACGACCTGACCCAGCTTGATTTCCTGGGGCTCAGCCGGAGCTTCGGCAAAAACGGCAGTGGCGCTCAGCAGCATCATAGCCGCGAGCAGGATGGCGACGATCTTCTTCATAATTAAAAGATCCCCCTTTTTATTTTACGGGATGAGCCCGCATATATGTATTATAGTGCATAAGAATCAATAAAGCAACATCGATATCTAATTATTAATTTCCGTTCATATTGTTCGCGTTTTCCCTTTCGCGAAGCATACGGAGAACGGGAATGATCAGCGGAACAGCCAGGCAGAAAGAAAGTGCATCTGCTGCCGCCTGGGCCGTCTGTACGCCTGGGGCACCCAGAAGCGGCGGCAGTATCAGGATCATGGGAATAAAGCACAAGCCGTTCCTGGCCATGGCCAGAACGGATGCTCTCCCTGCCATTCCCATAGTCTGCATCGCCATGTTGCTCGCAAAAACGATGGCTGTAAGCGGGAATACCACGCACTGCCAGCGAAGTGTGACCGAGCCAAAAGCGATTACTGCTTCGTCCTGACTAAAGACGCGTATCACTGTACCGGATACGGACAGGCCAATCGCAGCAATGACCAGCTGTGCGACCAGCATGACCTTAAAAGTGAAGAAGAATCCCTGACGGACACGGCCATAACGGCCTGCTCCGTAATTAAACCCGCATACAGGCTGAAAGCCCTGGCCGAACCCTATGATCGCGCTGGCGCAGAACTGCATCATGCGGTTGACGATACCGATAGCCGCGACTGCCGCGTCGATCGTTTCGGGTGTTATTCCGCCATATGTCTTGGCGGCAATATTCATAAGAATACTGGCTACGCTGCCCAATCCCTGGCGGCACAGCGAAGGCAGGCCGCCCAATGCAATAGGTTTGATATGTTTCATGTCCGGGCTGAAATTGCGAAGGCGGATGCGCACATTCCCTCCGCGGAATGATCCGCCAAGCAACAGGCCGAAGCTGATTGCCTGGCTGCAGATCGTAGCCAGGGCGGCTCCTGATACGCCCAGGCCAAATACGTAAATGAACAGCGGATCCAAGGCGATATTAATCACAGCGCCTGACGCAATGCCGATCATGCTGAAGAAAGCATTCCCCTGAAAGCGCATCTGAACATTGAGTACGATCGCTCCCAGCATCCACGGCGCACCGATCAGGATATACCGCCCGTAATCGACCGCATAGGGCAGGATCGTCTCCGTTGCCCCCAGCGTACGCATCAGGGGCCTTAACAGCAGCAGTCCTGTTGCAGAAAAAAGAATGCCAACGATCCAGGCGCCAAAGAAGCCCGTGGCTGCGGTGCGGCTAGCATCTTCCACGTCCTGGCGCCCCAGAGAACGTGACATGGTATTGCCGCTGCCGTGTCCGAGGAAAAAGCCTATCGCCTGTATGATCGCCATTAATGGGTAGACAACACTGATAGCACCGGTGGCACTGGTGTTGTTCAATCTGCCGATGAAAAATGTGTCTGCCATGTTATACAGACTTGTCACCAGCATGCTGATCACGCCAGGCACAGCCATGCGTGTGATCAGACGCGGAATAGGCGTCTGTGTCATCATGGCATGCTTTTCTTCCGTTGTCATAGGTCTGCGCACGGATCGGACCCCCATTTATGGTTTCATTGCATATACTGTAACGCGAAAATTGTCAGATGTCAATCGTTCTGCCAAAGGGCGTAGCGGTACTCGACGTCTTTGGATATATAACAGAAGCAGCTTATCCGGCTTGGTTGGATTCGGTGCGATTTTGACCGCAAGTTACAAAAAACTACCAAATGCACAGATAAATGTTTGGCAGTTTTGGCAGATGGTTTTTTGCCGCGGATTTTCGTATAATATACGTACATGATGCGGAATTGTCCGCGTACGTTATCTGCTCACTACAAGAAGGAGGAATTAACCACATGGCAAGCGTATCTTTGCAACACATTTACAAGGTTTATGCCGGCGGCGTCACTGCCGTAAGCGATTTCTGCCTGGACATTCAGGACAAGGAATTCATCGTTCTGGTCGGCCCCTCTGGCTGCGGTAAGTCCACCACCCTGCGCATGGTCGCCGGTCTGGAAGAGATCTCCGAAGGCGAACTGTACATCGGTGAAAAGCTGGTCAACGACGTCGCTCCCAAGGATCGCGACATCGCCATGGTTTTCCAGAACTACGCTCTGTATCCGCATATGACCGTTTATGACAACATGGCATTCGGTCTGAAGCTGCGCAAGACCCCGAAGGATGAGATCAAGCGCCGCGTGGAAGAAGCTGCTCACATCCTGGGCATCGAGTTCCTGCTCAACCGTAAGCCGAAGGCTCTGTCCGGTGGTCAGCGCCAGCGTGTTGCTCTGGGCCGTGCTATCGTCCGTGAGCCCAAGGTCTTCCTGATGGACGAGCCGCTGTCCAACCTGGACGCCAAGCTGCGTGTTCAGATGCGTACCGAGATCACCAAGCTGCATCAGAAGCTGCAGACGACCTTCATCTACGTTACCCATGACCAGACCGAGGCCATGACCATGGGCAGCCGCATCGTCATCATGAAGGACGGCTTCATCCAGCAGGTCGATACCCCGCAGAACAACTATGACTATCCGAACAACAAGTTCGTGGCCGGCTTCATCGGCAGCCCGCAGATGAACTTCTTCGATGTCACCCTGAAGGCTGAAAACGGCAACGTATATGCCTACTTCGGAGACAACAAGATCCTCGTTCCCAAGGAAAAGATCGCGAAGTTCAAGGATGAGAGCTACATCGGCAAGGAAGTCGTAATGGGCATCCGTCCCGAGAACATCGATGACGCGCCCGAATTCGTGGCCGCCAATCCCGAAGCCAAGATTAAGGTCCATGTCGAAGTCACCGAGCTGATGGGTTCTGAAACCTATCTGTACTTCACCACTTCCGGCAAGGAAGAGAACGTCATCGCCCGTGTTGACCCGCGCACCGCGACCCGCGCCGGCGACGAGATCGAAGTTGCTCTTGACACCAGCCGCCTGCACTTCTTCGACAAAGAGACCGAGGAGACCATCCTCAACCGCTAATCGCAAGAAGCAGATTATACCGACGGGAGAAGCGGAATTCCGCTTCTCCCGTTTATTTTTGATCCGGAGACAGAAATGATTGAGATAACCGCTGAAAGAATAACCAGTGACGAATACATTGCGTTCCTGAAACACACGGATCTTGGTTCACAGTATCCCCGGGAACGATTCGAAGAACGCATCCCCCGTCTTCTCAGAAAAGCATCCATCAGTCTGGCTGCGCGGAATGAAGAAGGCCGCCTTGTCGGTGCACTGCTGGGCCTGACCGATTTCGCATACTGGCTGTACGTTACTGACCTAGGCGTTGACAGGGACTATGAGCGCCAGGGCATCGGCCGACGGCTTATGCGGTCCGCACTGGAAGCCGCGGGCGGCCAGAATGATATCGCTGTATATCTGGTCGCCAATGAAAAGGCGGTCCCGTTCTATGAAAAGCTCGGTATGAAAAAGGCAGACGATGTCATGCAGTATAACCATATCGAGTGGACAGAGTTTACCGTGGAATAAACGCTTGTGTCCGCTCTGATCAAGCAAAAAGGAGGCAGGCTGCCTCCTTTAATGCCGTTTGGGGGGATTCTTATTTTTCCGGCTCCAGCATTACGCCGGATGCCTTCAGGATAGCACGCACTTCCTGAACATCTACGTCACGCGGGGAAATGCCATACTTGACTGCCAGTGCCGCACCTACGCCGGCGCCTTCGCCGATCGCCATGCAGATAGGCATTACGCGCGCACTGCTCATCACTACGGCATCCATGCCGGCGCAGCGGCCGGTCAGCATCAGTCCCTCGACATCTGCACTGACAGTGATTCCGTAAGGAATGCCGTAAGGCGGGATGCGCTTTACGATCGTACCCGAACCATCGCCCATGTGGATATCAACGATATAGCTGCCGATACCAATGGTCTCGGGGCCGATATCTCCACGGACCACTTCTTCCTCGGTCAGCGTACGGATAGCACGGAAGCGCCTGCTCTCGCGGATGCCCATGGACGGATAGATATTCGTAATGAAGCACTTCTGGAATCCGGGAACCTTCTCACGCAGGAACTCAACGAATTTCTCGATCTGCAGATAGCCTTCGATCTCCGCATGCGTCAGGCTGAACACATCGCTGCCGTCAGTACCCAGATGCCGTGTGCAGTTGAGGTGGATCTCACCCGGCAGCAGGCTCTTGATAGCAATCAGCGTATCGCGATCGATGGGCAACTTACCCTCCGCTTTCATCTGCATGAACAGCTTGCGCAGGCCAACCAATGCATGATTGGGATTCTTGCGGAAGAAGTCGGCATTGAACCCGTCGCCGATCTCGATCGTATCGCACAGTTTCATCTGCTCGGGATCGTCTTCGATAAACTGGATCAGTTCATCATATTCGACGCCGCGTACAGTGAACATCAGCGTAGGCGGCTGGATAATGCCGGTATCCTTCTGGCCTTTTTCATAATGAGCACCGGCCAGATATGCGAGGTCGCCGTCTCCCGTGCCATCGATGAACACCTTTGCGCTGACCAGGATCTTCCAGCCTTTGCCGGTCAGGATCACCGATTTCAGCGTACCGTTGTCCACATTCGCGCTTTCCACTTCGGTATGTAGAAGTACTTCGATACCGGCTTGCAGCACTTTCTTCAGAATAACGATCTTGAAGATCTCATGATCGTACAGTGTGACCGAATTGTGCATAGGGCAGAAAAGATGATCCGAAGCGGCGACGCCGTAAGGCGTTTTATAAGCACGCAGATCATCAATGATCTCCTGCGGAATGCCCTTGATCACTGTTTTGCCTTCCCTGTCAAGAAATCCCAGGAGCGGGAGGCCGATGGTCATGTTTCCGCCCAGATAGCCGTTCTTGTCCACCAGCAGCGTTTTGCAGCCATTGCGGGCTGCCTGCAGTGCAGCAGCCAGGCCGCCGGGGCCGGCGCCGATTACTACTACATCAAATTGCTTGCTCGTATAATTCATTATATATGCACCTCCGTTTTCAGACGGCTTCATTATAGCACGCACTACCTTACTGGTAAAGCTATTTTATTGTTACAGAACCCTTTTTTGTGCTATAATTCCGCCGGCAAACCCCATGTTTCATGACTTGTTTTCTGTTTCAAGCACAGAGTTAAGGTGATCTGCATGAAACCCATCGGACTGTATATGATCAATGATCCTGATGCCCCATATCTGACCCTGGCTGACAGGGTCAGGCTGTTTGCCGATACGGGGTTTGATTATGTCTGTTTTTCCGCTGAGCAGGCGCTGGAGACAGATGCTCTGGATCTCGCAGAAAAGAACGGCCTTCCCGTTGACAATGTGCATCTGAGTGGTTCGGGAACCAATGATCTCTGGCTAAAAGGACTGGCCGGCGATGCCGTAGCCGAACGTTACTGCCGCGAGATCGCCGCCGTTGCCGCGCGCGGCATCCGTCTTGGAGTCGCACATGTGACCTGGGGTAAGAAAGCAGTTCCATGCAATGTGCTGGGGCTGCAGCGTATCGGCCGCATCATCGACTATGCCGAGCAGAATGATTTCGTTATCGGGTTTGAAAACTCCGTTTCGCCCGACATACATCTGCGTACCGTACTGGATACATTCCGTTCCCCTGCCGCGGGTTTCACCTTTGACACCGGCCACTGGCACTGCTTTGCCCCTGACAGTACTTTCCCTTCCGAGTATGCCGGACGGCTCGTGATCACGCACATCCAGGATAATGACGGTACTGATGACCAGCACCGGCTCCCCTTTGACGGTACGGTGGACTTTGCCGGTCTTGTGCCTATACTGCGCCAGGCTGCACGTCTGACCTTTGAACCCGGACGCCGCGCCAAGAATCCCGGACTATACGGTGCAATGTCCTATGAAGAGCATATTGCCTGTATCTATCAGGCGGCGATCAGGGTCGCTGAGCTCGTCGGCTGAACCGCCGTCCAGCATTCAAAAAGCTTGTCAAACATTAATATATATGATATACTTGAGTGTATTTTGCAGGGGAGGGAAAGGCATTTGACGCACATTTATCTGGACGCTATGGGCGGTGACAATGCCCCGCAGTGCACGGTCGAAGGAACACTGGAAGCTTTGCGCGCCGATTCTGCGCTGCGTATTACACTGGCTGGTGACAAAGACCAGCTTATGCCCCTTCTGCAAGACTGCGGCGACGTGATCGACCGCATCACGGTAGAGCACTGTTCAGAAACGATCACCAATCATGACGCACCTGTCATGGCAGTGCGCCAGAAGAAGGACAGCGCCGTGGTCAAAGGAATGCTCGCCGTACGTTCGAGGGATGCAGACGGCTTCGTGTCTGCCGGATCGACCGGTGCAGTACTGGCAGGCGGTATGTTCCGTCTCGGACGCATCGAAGGGATCGACCGTCCTGCACTGGCGCCGCTGCTGCCCAATGGCAAAGGCTTTTTCCTGCTCATTGACTGCGGTGCCAATGTCGACTGCAAGCCAGAGTATCTCCAGCAGTTTGCCGTAATGGGCGACGCGTACATGCGCCGCGTACGCGGTCTGGCGCAGCCGCGCGTAGGCCTGCTCAACATCGGTGCCGAAAGCGAAAAGGGCGACCAGCTGCGCAAGGAGACGTATCCCCTGCTCGAACGCACTCCTGTGCATTTTGTCGGCAATGTGGAATCGCGCGATGTTACAGCTGATCTGGCCGATGTCATCGTGGCCGATGGCTTTTCCGGCAATCTGATCCTGAAGTTCATGGAAGGCATGGCCGGTACGCTGATGGGCATGATCAAAAGCGAACTGATGGCAGATACACGCGGCAAGCTCGGCGGTATCATCGCAAAACCGGCTTTCAGGCGTGTCAAGCACCGCATGGATTACACCGAAGTCGGCGGTGCTCCGCTGCTGGGTGTCAAAGGTGCCGTCGTCAAAGCCCATGGCTCATCAAACGGGCATGCGATTGCCTGTGCCATCCGTCAGGCGGCCATCATGCACCGTGAAGGCGTTGCCGCCGATATAGAAAAAACTCTGTTGGAAGCGCCGAAAGGCGAATAAGCATATCATTGGGAGGTTACTGACATGACGTACGATAAGGTCAAAGCCATTATTGCACAGCAGCTGCGTGCACCGGAAGAGAAGATCACTCTGGATGCCCGTCTGGTGGAAGACCTGGGTGCAGACAGCGCCAATGTAATGGTGCTGATCATGGAAGTCGAAGACCAGTTTGGTATCATGGTCGAAGATGATGCCATCATGACGCTTAAGACGGTCGACGACGTCGTCAAATATATCGATTCCCGCGCATGAGCGTCTTCGCGCGCGGAAAACAGGCTGCCGGACGTGGTGCAGCCCGTTTTTTGCACGCGGACAAGGAGTTAGAAATCCGTGAATTTTGAAGCCCTGGAAACGGCTCTCGGATACCGTTTTCATAACAGATCATATCTGCAGCTGGCGCTGACACATCCTTCATTCGGGCTGGAAAACAATCAACGGCTCGAGTTTTTGGGTGACGCCGTTTTACAGCTTGTCATGACAGATATCGTCTTTGCTGCACATCCTGAAAAAGAGGAAGGCGGCATGACTTTTTTGCGTGCCAGTCTGGTACGCGAGGAAACGCTATGTGATGTCGCACGACGGCTGGATCTCGGAAAATATCTGCGTATGGACCATGGTTGTGAGCAGGACGGCGGACGTGACCGTCCAGCTGTGCTTGCAGATGCCATGGAAGCCGTGCTTGCAGCGATCTATCTGGATGGCGGCTTTGTCTCGGCGGATGCTGTCGTACGTTCACTGTGGCCGGATGAAAGCGAAGTCCCGCTTCCTGTGACAGACAACAAATCACGCCTGCAGCTTCTGCTTCAGGCCGGCGGTATGCCCGCGCCTGAATACAAAACACTGCTGGAAGAGGGTCCGCCACACGACCGCGTTTTCACTGCTGCAGTCTATGCGGAAGGTCATGAGATCGGCCGTGGAACCGGAAGCAGCAAGAAGCGCGCAGAGCAGGCCGCCGCAGGCGCCGCGCTCAACACCCTGCAGTCTGGGGGTGTCAAGCCATGAGACTCAAAAAGCTTGAGATATACGGCTTCAAATCTTTTGCCCAGCGCACCGAGGTAGCCTTCAACAATGGCATTACAGGCATCGTCGGTCCCAATGGTTCGGGCAAGAGCAATATTGGCGATGCCGTCAAATGGGTCCTGGGCGAGCAGAACCCGCGTGAGCTGCGCGGCGGAAGCATGCAGGACATTATCTTTAACGGTACCGAAAAGCGCAAAAAGCTGGCTTATGCCGAAGTCACGCTGGTATTTGACAATGAAGACGGTGCGCTCCGCACGAACTATGCCGAAGTCGCTGTCACGCGCCGGCTGTACCGCAACGGTGAAAGCGAATACTATCTCAACAAGCAGACCTGCCGCCTGAAGGATATCAAAGAACTATTCTACGATACCGGTATCGGCAAGGACGGTTACTCCACTATCGGCCAGGGACGTATCGACGAGATCCTGTCCAACAAGAGTGAAGAACGCCGTGAGGTCTTTGAAGAAGCGGCTGGTATCAGCACTTCGCGTATCCGCAAGGAAGAGGCTGAGCGCAAGCTGACCCGCACGCTGGAAAACCTGGACCGCGTCAATGATATTCTTGAAGAGCTTGGCAGCCGGATCGGTCCCCTGCACGAGCAGGCCGAAAGTGCCCGTCGCTATCAGGATCTGTTCGAACGTCTGAGAACGCTGGAAATGAATATCTTCCTGCTCAAGCAGGACAAGCTGGCCGCACGCATGCAGGAACTGAACCAGACCTGTGAGGCGCTGCGCGACGCGCTGCTTCAGCATGAAGCGCACCTGCATCAGAACAGTATGGAGCGCACGGAACTGGACGATGCCATCGCAGCCCTGGACGATGCGCTTAACCAGTCGCGTGCTGAAAGCCGTCTGCGCAGTGAAGAACTCCACCAGACTGAATCTGCTCGCGACCGCATGGAACAGCACCGCGATACATTGCTCGCCGAAAGCGCACGGCTGGAAGAAGATGCGGCGAGCCGCCGCGAGCGTCTGGCTGAACTGGACCGCACAGCTGCCCGCGGTGAAGACGAGGACGAAACAGCCCGGAATGCCCTGGCAGCTGCTCAGCAATCGCTGGATGCCGCCGAGAAAGAAGCGGATGAAGCTACTTCGCAGGCTGATCAGATCGAGCTCGACCTGGACAAGCACAAAGCAGATATCCTGACTGCCGTCAACCGGCTCAGTGATGCCCGCAATGCACGCACACAGAAAGAGACCATGTGTGCACAGATGGAAAACTACCTCGTTCAGCTGCGCGAAAGCGAAACCGAACTGGTCGCTGCGGAAGAAGCGCTGAAAGCCCAGCACGATGATGCTCTTGCTCTGCAGGCCCAAGCCCAGCAGGACCTGGATACTGCCCGTACCGAAGCGCAGAACCTTGAAGCCAAGGTACGTGCACTTTCAGCGGAAAACGATGAACAGGAACATCACGCACAGGAGCTGGCGCTCGGCATGCAGTCCGCGCGCAGCCGTCTGAAAGTGCTTTCCGAGATGGCCCGCGACATGGAGGGCTATGCCAACGCAGTCCGTCGCGCACTGCAGTTCGGCCATGATGACCCGCGTGTATGCGGCGTTGTGGCACAGCTGATGCAGGCTCCGCAGGAACTTGAAGCTGCATTGGACGCCGTTATGGGCGGCAGTCTGCAGAACATCGTCACCGAAGATGACGAAACAGCCAAGCGGCTGATCGAATATCTGAAAACCGCAGAAGCCGGACGGGCAACCTTCCTGCCCATCAATACGGTCCGTGCCTATTCCCTCACTGCCGAAGAACGTCGTGTTCTGAGCATGCCCGGTTGCCTGGGCATAGCCAGTGAACTGGTTACTTATGACAGCAAATACCGTCCCGTCATGGAAAACCTGCTCGGACGTACGGTAGTTGCCCGTGATCTGGATGCTGCGCTTCCCATCATGCGTGCAGGCCGCTATGCCTTCCGTCTGGTCACACTGGACGGTCAGGTCATGCATTCAGGCGGCTCCATGACAGGTGGATCCATGCGCGGAAAAACCACCAATTTTCTCTCGCGTGAACGTGAGATCAAAGAACTGAATGCACGTCTGAAAGCGGATGAACAATCGCTGCAGAAAATGCACGCGGAATCGGAACAGCTTCAGAAACGCAGGCAGGAAGCCCGGCGTCTCCGCGATGAAGGCATCGAAGCCATGCATCAGCAGGAGATTGCCGTCGCCCGCGAACAGGAGCATGTTTTCAATGCCGCGTCAGAACTTGAAGCACACCGCCAGAGGCTGGACAAGACCCGTGCCGCTATTCTGCAATTGACCGAGAGCATTGAAGAACTGCAGAAAGATCTTCAGTCGCTGGACCAGGGAACTCAGGATGCGGCAATTGACCGCGAAGCCATGGACAGGCGCACAGAAGAGCTGCAGGGAGCTCTGCGTACAGCGCGTAAGGAAGCCGATCTGCGGCGTGACCGCGTGACTCAGGAAAAGCTGCGCTATGCCGAGCTGGAACATGCGCTGGAGATCCTGCGCCGCGACAAGGCCCGCTGGGCGGAAGAGAAAACTTCGCTTACCGGAAGCCTGCAGCGTCTGGAACAGAAGGCTGCCGAGCAGCGCGAACAGGCACAGCAAGCGGAGACTCAGTGGCATGTTCTGCAGGACAGCGTCACAGAGCAGCAGCAGGCTGTACAGCAGGCCGAGCAGGAAACCGAACTGCTGGAGCAGCAGCGGCAGGAGCGGCTTGCACGGCAGCGTACCCTGGCACAGGAAAACGACGATCTGCACGAACGTCATTCCCAGGACAGTGAACAGCTTCACCGTACAGAGCTGCTGTATGCCCGTGCCGAAAACGAGCAGAATGCTCTGACCGAGCATATGTGGAATACTTATGAGGCCACACGCGCTACGGCGGAAGAATATCGGCTGCCTGAAGGACAGTTCTTCCTTACGTCGGGTGAACGCGATGCCAATCAGCTGCGCCGTGAGATCCGCGACTTGGGTCCCATCAATGCGCATGCTGTCGAAGAATACGCACAGGTCAAAGAGCGCTTTGACGATCTGTCACGGCAGCGTGACGATATGATCAAGGCAGAAAGCGACCTGCGCAGCCTGATCAAGCGCCTGCTTTCCCAGATGGAAAAGCAGTTCGTTACTGAGTTCGACAAGCTGAATACCAGCTTCCAGAACACATTCGTGCGTCTGTTCGGCGGCGGCCAGGCTGAACTCAGGCTGACCGATCCCAACGAACCGCTGTCCTGCGGAATCGAAGTCATTGCACAGCCGCCGGGCAAAAAGCTGCAGCTGCTCTCCCTGCTTTCGGGCGGCGAGCGCGCACTGACAGCCATTGCGATTCTATTTGCCATGCTGACTGTCAAGCCTACCCCCTTCTGTATTCTGGATGAGATCGAGGCCGCCCTTGACGAAGCCAACATCGGCTATTTCGCTGACTATCTGGCAGAGTTCGCCAAGACGACGCAGTTTGTCGTCATCACGCACCGCAAGGGCACCATGGAACGCTGCGACGCATTGTATGGCGTGGCCATGGAAGAAAAAGGCGTATCCAGCATGGTCAGCGTCAACCTTGAAAACTATGCCTGAGGAGGTCTGCACATGGGTTTTTTTGACAGACTGAAAAAAGGACTCAGCAAATCGCGTGGTAACCTGACCGAACGCGTCGATGAGCTTGTGGAAAACACCACGGTCGTAGATGACGATTTCTATGAGGAACTGACTGATATCCTTCTTCTGTCTGATGTGGGCGTCAAAGCCAGTACTGAGATCATTGATGAACTGCGCGAGCGTCTGGAAGAAAGCAAGATCCGGGATGCAGCTGCAGCAAAACAGGTCTTCAAAGATCTGCTGACCGAAGAAATGAACATCCCCCGTCCTCCGCTGTCATGGCCGATGGTCATGTTTGTGGTAGGTGTCAATGGCGTAGGCAAAACGACAACTGTCGGCAAGCTTGCCATGCGTTTTCAGGAGATCGGCCGCAGCGTGATCCTGGCCGCGGGCGATACTTTCCGTGCAGCCGCGGATGACCAGCTGGCCATCTGGGCCGAACGCGCCAATGTGCCGCTCATCAAGCATCAGCCCGGAAGCGATCCCGCTGCCGTTGTATTCGATGCCGTGCAGGCTGCCAAAGCGCGCAAAGCCGATCTGCTGATTGTGGACACTGCCGGCCGTATGCATAACAAGAAGAACCTGATGGATGAGCTGGGCAAAATGCGCCGCGTGATCGACCGTGAGTTCCCGGAGGCCGCCGTGCGCTGCATGCTGATTCTGGATGCCACTACTGGCCAGAACGGCCTGAACCAAGCTAAGGTATTCAAAGAGGCTGTTGAGATCAACGGTATCATCCTCACCAAGCTGGACGGTACCGCCAAAGGCGGCATAGCCATTGCGATCCGCCGTGAGCTGAATGTGCCCGTATGGTACATCGGCGTAGGTGAAGGCATTGATGACCTGCAGGCCTTTGATGCCAAGCAGTTCACGGAAGCACTTTTCTCATAACATTGGTTTTCAGACACAGCGGTTCGGACATGAGCCGCTTTTTTGATTTCAGCCATTCCGTTTTTGCAAGACTGCCAAAGCCCATATTGCTCCGTTGCTTACTACATGCTATAATATTCTCGCAGAAGGAGCGATGATTTATGAATATGGAACAAAGGCGCAGGCAAATGCTGGACCTTATCAATCGTGAGGGCTCGGTCAGTTTTGGTCAGCTCAAGACTGCCTTTTCGCCCGTATCCGAGATGACGCTTCGCCGTGACCTGGAATATCTGGATCGGCAGAAACGCATCATCCGCACTCACGGAGGCGCGCGCTCAGCCGAGGTGCTGGTTGGCACGGATGACCTGTATCTGCGGCGCAGCACACGCAATGCAGCCGGAAAACGCATCATTGCTGAGAAAGCAGTGCAGCTGCTCCAGCAGAACGGGACCATTTTCCTCGACAGCGGTTCCACATGTACGGAGTTTGCGCGTCAGATTCCCGATGGCCCCTATATGATCTTCACTACATCGGTCAGCTGTGCCCTGGAGCTGAGCCGTCTGCAGCAGGCCACCATCTATCTGCTGGGCGGACGCATGAACACTGCCAGTCTGTGCGTGAACGGCTCTATGACCATGCGTGAACTGGAAAGCATCAATTTCCAGACCGCTTTCCTCGGAACGACCGGGTACATGCACGAACGCGGCTTTACCTGCGGTGCGGAGGCCGACGGCTATCTCAAGCATACGGCTCTTCAGCGTGCAGAAAAGGCCGTCATGCTGATGGATGTTCAGAAGGTAGGTGTTACGAGCACTTTCACCTTTGCACAGCCGGAGGATATCGATGTTCTGATCACTGATCTGCCGCTGGACGAAAGTAATGCCCGTCATTTTCTGCGTAGCGGAACAGAGTTGCTCTAATCAATTTTTATGCCATTTCTTTTGCCCCTTCCCGGGGCTTTTTTCATTGTCTTTTTATCCGGACAGTGCTATAATTACGGCGGTTTTTATCGCATAGTGTAAATAAGAGGAGGTTGTCCGCTATGGGCAAGGCAAAACATCTGATCGTAATCTCGGAAGACGCCATGGTTTATGAGGATCTGGCTCAGCTGAGTCAAATGCCTTCGTTCGGTAAGGTAATGCAGAATGCCGCCATCGTTAAAACCGTACGTTCGGTATATCCTACCATCACTTATCCGAATCATACCAGCATGCGTACCGGTGCCTACTGCGGCAAGCATGGCATCATCAATAATGAACTGACCAACCTGACCGAAGCCAAGAGCGACTGGGAATGGTTCAATGATGCCGTTAAAATCGGCGATATCTTTGATGCTTTCAAGGCTGCCGGTCTTACTACTGCCGGCGTTTTCTGGCCGGTGACCGGCAATCATAAGAACATCGATTACCTAGTCGATGAATACTGGCCGCAGTCTGCTGAAGAGACCACGCTGGAATGTTTTGCCAACAGTGGCTCCACCCCGGAGGTCATTGAAAAGGTTGTCAAACCCAACATGATGCTGGTGGACGGTCTGCACCGCAAACATCCCTTCTGCGATGCTTTCGTTCATGCATGCGCCTGCAGCATGATTCGTGAGTTCAAGCCCAATCTGCTTATGGTCCATCCTGCCAACATCGATGCTTATCGTCATGAGACCGGCCTTTTCAGCAGCAAGGTAACGCATGGCCTTCATGAGATCGATCTGTGGCTGGGTGAAATCCTCAAGGCCTGCCGTGATGCCGGCATTGAAAATGATACTGACCTGTTCATTGTCAGCGATCATGGCCAGCTGAACATCACCCGTTCCATCGCCCTCAATGCACTCCTGGCCGAAAAAGGCCTGCTGACTGTAGGCGAAGACGGGCAGGTCGCCGATTACACAGCCATTGCCAAGTCTACCGGTCTGTCTGCGCAGATCTATCTGAAAGACGAAAAAGATCATGACCGTGTATACGGCATTCTGAAGGGTATGGTAGAAGACGGGCTGTATGGCTTTGAACGTGTCTATACTGCTGAAGAAGCAGCTCGCGAAGAAGGCCTAAGCGGCAAGTTTGCTTTCGTGCTTGAAACTGATGGATATACCTCATTCTCCAATGCATGGACGCGCCCGCTGGTGCGCCGCGTGGACAACAGTGATTACAAGTTCGGCCGCGCAACGCATGGTCATCATCCTGACAAGGGTCCGCAGCCCACTCTGATCGCATGCGGTCCTGACATCAAGGCAGGCGCCGTGGTAGAACGCAAGCCTATCGTGGATGAAGCTCCGACCTATGCCAAGATCTTTGGCCTCTCCCTGCCGGATGCCGACGGCAAGCCCATTGATGAAATCCTGCTGTAATTAGATAATATGAAGTGACCTCAGCATTTGCAGCAACGTGGATTTACCCGTATACTGTCAGATGCTAAATCACGCCAGCTGCGGGGCTTACCGCATGCAAAGGAGGTCACTTCATGTATAGGAAGGTAAGCTATGTATAAAGCCCGGCACATCGTGGTCGTTTCCGAAGATGCTATGGTTTATGACGACCTGGAAGAGCTGCAGTATATGCCCTGTTTCGGACGTATTCTGCCTCAGGCCGCCATTGTCGAATCCATACGCTCGGTATACCCCACCCTTACTTATCCGAACCATACCAGCATGCGAACGGGCACTTACTGCTACAAGCACGGCATCATCAATAATGAAAAGACCATCCTGTGCGAAGCCAAAAGCAAGTGGGAGCTTTTCAATGACGCCGTAAAGGTTCCCGATATCTTTGATGCCGCCAAAGCGGCCGGCCTCACAACGGGATCCGTTTTCTGGCCCGTGACCGGCAATCATAAAAGCATCGATTACCTGGTCAACGAATACTGGCCGCAGTATCCCGGTCAGACCACTGAAGAATGCTATGCCGAAAGCGGCTCCAGTCCCGAGACCATTGAAAAAGTCGTGCATCCAAGCGCCTGCTGGATCAACAGCTTTCACCGCAAGCATCCGTACACGGATTTCTTCAAGCACGCCTGTGCCGCGGCCATGATCCGTGAATTCAAGCCCAACCTCATGTTCCTGCATTCAACCAATCTGGATTCCTACCGGCATGAGACCGGCGTATTCAGCCGCAAGGTGTCTCACGGTCTGCACGAAATGGATTCCCTGCTCGCATCCGTTCTGAAAGCATGCGACGAGGTCGGTATTACCGATGAGACTGATTTCTTCGTGGTCAGCGACCACGGGCAGGTTAACATCCGCCGCGTTATCGCTCTTAACGCACTGCTTGCAGACAAAGGTCTGATCACCATTGGAGAAGATGGGCAGGTTGCCGATTATACGGCCATCGCGAAATCCACCGGCATGTCTGCTCAGATCTACCTCAAAGATCCCGCTGATACCGAACGCGTATATGCAATACTGCAGGAGATGTGTGATGACGGCCTGTATGGGTTCAGCCGGGTTTATACTGCAGAAGAAATGATGCGCGAAGAAGGTCTGGCCGGCAAATTCTCCTTTGTTGTTGAGTCCGATGGTTACACTTCCTTCTCCAACGAATGGCAGCGGCCTTGGGTCCACCGCGCAGACAACAGCGACTATAAGTTCGGCCACGGCACGCACGGGCATAATCCCGATGTAGGCCCGCAGCCTCCGCTGATTGCCTGGGGCCCTGATATCCGTCCGGGCGTTCGTATCAAACGCAAGCCTATCGTCGATGAGGCGCCCACCTATGCCAAGATTCTCGGCCTCTCGCTTCCCGATGCCGACGGTAAGCCGATCGACGAAATACTCTGGTAATATACGCTTTCAACATATCGTGTCCATATAATCAGCACCTCTGCTCACTCAGGTGAAGCAGAGGTGCCTGTCTGTTTTGTTATTGTCTGGAGTCGGTTTTACTGACGGACAAAAGTGAACTCTTCCCAGGGGATGTTTACAGGTGCATGGTTGGTCAGTATATCATCCACATGCATCAGCAGCGGGAAATCAGCCAGCTTCAGTTTGCCTTGCTGTGCACGGATGCGGATGGCACGCGCTACGCGTACTGCAACTACCAGGCTCTCCAGCGTCACGCCGTTCAGTTCGGCCTTCGCTGCATCGATATCCATTCCACGTCCCAGCAGGATGCCGATCAGGCGCGTGCGTCCGCCGTATACAGTCACATACAGATCGCCAACGCCGACCCACAGATTGCTCATGTCGCCCGCATCCTGGCTCTGAAGCAGCGCGTACATTTCCTTTGCCGCCTGACCGAACACTGCCGCCTGGCTGTTGAAATGCAGTTCGCTGTCAAGTCCGAATGCCTTCTGGTTCAGGCCGATGGTCAGAGCGATACCAAGCGCATAACCGTTCTTCAGGGCTACCGCACTTTCAATGCCCATAATATCAGTAGACAGGCTGATATGATAATAGTCGGTCTGCATCAGGGATTTGACATATTCCAGAACAACGACATCGCGGCCGCAGAAAGCCACTTCCGTCTGGTCATGCGCCACCAGTTCATAGCTGGTGCAGGGTCCGCCTACCGCACACAGGGGCACCTTTTTGCCAAGCCCGTCCAGAACACGCTGCCACAGATAAGGATAGGGCTCCAGCTCGCCTTTCTCATTGTCCATCAGGCCTTTGGTGACCGTCAAGACCGGCGTACCGTCCGCGACACGCGGAAGCACCATTTCGCCAAACCAGTCCACGCCAAAGCTGCTCACGCCGCCGATGACGAGGTCTGCTCCCTGCAGAGCACCGTCAAGTTCCTCGATCTGATAAAACTTCACGCCGGCAGGAAAATCTTTTTTGAACTTCAGGTGACGGTTGGTCTTGCGCGCAGTGTCAATGATCTCACGATCCAGATGCGTACCGACCAGGCGTACTTCATGCCCGTTCTCACGTGCGGGAAAAGCCAGTGCCGAACCCATCATACCCGAACCGACAATCGTAATAACAGCCATTGTTTTTGCTTCCTCCTTTATTTATGCAGACCTTTGGAACGCAGATAACTGATAGCCCATGCCGGATCATTGGCCGTAAACAGCCGTGCTCCGTTGGCAATGGCTTCATCATACAATTCAGCGCTTTCCGTGGAATAATATACCCATGGTTCTACTCCGTACGCCTTGGCAAAATCAAAATATTTCTTGTCCACTACCGGTTTTTCTTTAGGCCCGAACAGGCACACGCAGTATGCGTAGTCCCAGACAAAGCGCTTCTGACGCAAACCCATGCTCTCCTGCGGGAAATATGCGTGGATAAGCACTTCATCAGGATAGTTCTCTGCCAGCCACTCATTGAGCTCTCCGCTCCAAGTATTGACTACGCTGCGTTCCATGATGCCGTAACGCCGCATCATATCCAGTGCCTTTTTTGCTGAGGCATAGGCAAACTCACCGCTGTCAGCAGGATAATCCTTGAACTCCACATTGAACAGCAGGTCAGGCACGCCAGCCGTTAAGTCAAGGAACTCTTCAAAAGTCGGCACACGTTCGCCGGCAAACTGCTCGCCCTTCCAGGAACCGGCATCCAGCTGCTTGATCTCCTTAAGCGTCTTTTCACGGATCAGGCCGCTCCCGTCCGTAGTACGGTCCACGCGATGGTCATGCATCACTATCAGTTCGCCGTCGCTGGTCATATGCAGGTCCAGTTCCAGCATGTCCGGTGAAAGTGAAAGAGCCGAGCGGAACGATACCAGTGTGTTTTCAGGATAATAGCGTGCGTTGCCGCGGTGTGCCGCTACAGGGATCTCATTCAAATACTTCATCATCCATCCTCTTTTCCTGCTTTGTCCGAACTTTTTTATCATATCACAACAGAAAACGCCGGTCAATTTTGACACGGCATCTTTTCTGTTTCACAAATCATCAGATAAGCACGACAATGACTATCAGTGCTGCTGTAATCAGGCAGGCATACAAATCATTCATTGTCAGTTTCAGTACACGGAGACGGGTACGGCCTTCGCCTCCATGATAGCAGCGTGCCTCCATCGCCATTGCCAGGTCTCCTGCCCGGCGGAAAGCACTGACAAACAGGGGAACCAGCAGCGGAACCATTGATTTGGCGCGCTGGATCAGGTTACCGCTTTCAAAGTCCGCGCCGCGGGCCATCTGTGCCTTCATGATCTTATCCGCTTCTTCGAGCAGTACCGGGATGAAGCGCAGCGCGATACTCATCATCATCGCCAGTTCATGGGCGGGGAATCCAATCTTGCGCAGCGGGCTCAGGAGACGTTCCATACCGTCTGTCAGGACCACAGGCGGAGTAGTCAGCGTCAGCAGGCTCGCGCCGCTGACCAGGAATACAAGACGCATGGAAAAACGGATGGCTGTCAGCAGGCCCTCGAGTGTAATCCTGATCTTCCATACCTCCAGCAAAACCGTCTCACCAGCATTGAAAAACAGATTGAGCAGGAAAGTAAATATCAGAATGATCCGCAGAGGTTTGATTCCCTTAAGAAGCAGCTTGAGCGGCAGGTGCGCCAGAACGGCAGCAAGGATGATATATGCCGCAACCGGAATGAATGCCCACAGGCTGGTACCCAGGAAGACAGCTACAATAAAGGCGATCGTCAGAATGATCTTGATGCGCGGATCCAGGTTATGCACTGGGCTTTTGACAGGATAATACTGGCCAAGGGTGATATCCTTAAGCATCCGCCGCACCTCCCTCCAGTGCCGTGCAGATGGCTTCTGCCAGCTCCTCATTGGTCAGGCAGTCAGGCACTTCCATACCGCCCGCTCGCAGGCGGTGGCACAGCTGAACGGTCTGCGGTACATCCAGGCCCATGCTTTCCAGTTCCTCGCCGCGTGCGAATATCTCGCGGGGAGTACCCAGCATGGCAAGGCGCCCCTTGTCCAATACTGCCACACGCGTAGCAATGCGTGCCACATCATCCATATTATGGCTGATCAGCACGATCGTAACACCACTGTCATGCAGCTCACGGATCACGTCCGTCAGCTCATCTCTGCCTTTCGGGTCCAGACCGGCAATAGGCTCATCCATCACCAGTACCCGCGGCTGCATCGCCACAACACCGGCCAGCGCCACACGGCGCATCTGACCGCCGCTCAGTTCAAACGGCGATTTCTCGAGCGTGTCAGGCGGAAGATGTACTTTTGCAAATGCCTCACGGACACGTGCGTCCAATTCATCACCGGTCAGTCCCTGGTTTTTGGGCCCAAAGGCAATATCCTTATATACCGTTTCCTCAAACAGCTGGTACTCGGCATACTGGAACAGCAGTCCTACGCGCTGGCGGAGCGCACGGCGGTCGGCGCCTTTGGCATTGATGTCTTCGCCGTCCACCAGCACACGGCCAGAGGTAGGTGTCAGCAGTCCGTTCAAGTGCTGGGCCAGTGTTGATTTTCCGCTTCCCGTATGTCCGATCAGCGCCAGCAGGTCGCCGTCATTGATGGTCAGGTCGATATCTTCCAGGGCATCTGCCTCGAAAGGACTGCCCGGCTGATACACATGCGACATGTGCTCAATCCTTATTGGCATTTCAGCACCTCCCGCGCCATCGCATCAACATCCATCGCTTCACGTGATACCGGCAGACCCCTGGCACGCAGCAGATCACCCAGTGCCACCATGGGCGGCACATCAAGGCGCATCGCCCGCATCTCTTCCGCGCGGGTAAACACCTGTTCCGGTGTCCCGTCCATCACGCAGCATCCCTCATGCATCACGATCACCCGTCCGCAGCGGGCTGCTTCTTCCATAAAATGAGTGATCCAGACGACCGTAATCCCCTGTTCGCGGTTGAGCCGCTGAACGATATCGAACACGTCCTGCCTGCCCTTGGGGTCCAGCATGGCAGTAGCCTCGTCCAGGATCAGCGCGCGCGGCTGCATCGCAAGAATACCCGCAATGGCAATACGCTGCTTCTGGCCGCCGGAAAGCATGTGCGGGGCGCGGTCAATAAACTGCAGCATTCCCACGGCATTCAGTGCCTTCTCGATACGGGCAGGCATTTCTTCGCTGGGAACCCCGATGTTTTCCAGTCCGAACCCGACATCATCTCGTACGATGGACGCCACAAGCTGGTTGTCCGGATTCTGAAAGACCATGCCGGCATTACGGCGGATGTCCCAGGTATGGGTATCATCTGAGGTATCCATACCGCACACGGTCACTTTACCTTCTGTAGGAATGTATAGACCATTGAGCAGTTTGGCAAGCGTGCTTTTCCCACTGCCATTGTGCCCAAGTACTGCTGTCATTTCACCCGCGCGGAAACCAAGACTGACATTTTTCAGTGCCAATCCTTCGCCTTCCTCGTAGGCATAGCTTACATTTTCCGTTTGTAGGATAAATTTGTCCATTCTGATCTCCGTTATACGATTGCGCCCTGCTTCTGCAGCTGTGCCCGCGTGCGCTGTGCATCGCCGTTCGCCCACGCAGCCACTCCGGCCGCTTCACCCAGGGCAAACGCCGTAGCCATTACACGAAGGGAAGCAAACGCTTCACCGTCACAGCTGATTGCACGGCCTGCGGCCAGCAGGTTTTCAACATTTGCCGACTGCAGGCAGCGGAGCGGGATCGGGCCGGGAGCAGGCAGTTCTGCCAGCCGCTGACCATTGCCGTCCGCTTGATGGATATCGATCGGATGCGCGCAGAATGCGATCGTATCGTCGAAGTGCGCCCCGTCAAGTAGTTCTCTCCCGGTCAGTACATAAAGCCCACGCATACGCCGTGTTTCACGGACGCCCAGATCCGGCGCAATCGCCGCGATCTGTGCATTGCGGAATTCCGGGAACCCTTTCCGCAACAGTTCCACCAACCGGAAAGCATCTTCCCGAAGCCCGGCATATGTGGCAGCATAAACCTTCGGGTCTGCCGCATCGCCTGCCGCACGGGTCATATTGACCGCCAGCAGGTTTCCGCGGATCAAAGCATTGAACCACGGGCCGCCGAACTGCGGCGCATCCGGCTGTTCCGCCAGCCAGGCATGCAGTTCCGCATTGACCGAGCGTCCCGTTTTACCATCGTGATGGATACAGCCGCCCAGCAGCGGTGTGGTGACATCTGCGCCCTCCAGCAGAAAGCACAAGCTCATCGGCTGGTACTTTTCCGGTTCAGGAAGGAGTTCCGCATTGGCAAAGCGGCAAAGTACCGCGCTGCCGGTGGCATCGGCAAACGTCGTTCCGCCGACTGCTTTCTCACCGTCTTCCTGTACAAAAAGTACCTGTGTGATGCGTCCGTCCTCACGGCAGCAGCCGCTCAGGACAGCATCTGGGAAAAGCGTGACGCCTGCTTCGCGCAGCAAGCGCTCCGCATGCAGTTTCAAGTACTCGGGATGAAAGGACACATGCCCTTTCGGCAGTTCGAGCTGAGCCGCGCCATCCTGCAGCATACGCTGTACCAGTTCCCATCCGATACCGCCTGCAACACGTATTCCCTGATGAAAAAAACCGCTCAGCGGCACAACATAGCCGCCCGCGCCCATGCCGCCGAAGAAATGGTTCTTCTCGATCAGCGCAGTGCGCAGCCCCAATCTTGACGCAGACACAGCCGCTGCGATCCCGCTCGGACCGCCGCCGCATACAACAAGATCAAAACTGCCTGCAAACGGCACTTCACGCTCGATCCGCATCCTCATCCCTCCCGCGCAGGAATACTGGTAGATTGTATCACTATTTCCACTGTTGGGCAAGCGCTTTACTTTGCTACAGCTTTCAGATATAATGAGGATACGAATCTGCTTTCTGGGGGGACCAATCGTGTATCAGCAATCTGATTATCAGGAAAACCGCGATCAGCTGCGCAGCCGTCTTCTGGCAGTCGGCATCCCTGCCGCACTGCTGCTGATACTGACGCTTGTCTCTTTCTTCCTGCGCTGGCCGGAAGCTCTTACCGTTATCCTGTGCATCGCACTGTGCTCACTGTGCATCTTCAGCTGGAGCATGTTGATTTCTCCGCTGCTCGCCTACGGCAAGCATGTTGACCACGCGCTGAATGGCCGCACCCGTGATACCGAGGGGCTGTTCGTCAGCATGGAAGAGGAATGTGTCGGGCGTGACGGCGTGGAGTTTTACCCCATGACGATCAACGTAGGCGATAAGAACGCCGAAAAGGATATGCGTCTCTTCTATTACGATGCAAACCTGCCGCGTCCTGAGTGGCAGCCGGGTGATCGTCTGAAGATCACTTCCTATGATAACCGTGTTACCAAGTGGGAGAAGCTGTAAACCCAGTCGATCTCAATTCCAGACCTGTTAATTAATGCGCTGCTTCGGCAGCGCTTTTTTACTCCCGGATTCAGGAAAGTAATGCGCTTGACCTGCCCTTAAGAATTAATTGACATTGTTTTGGCTGCATGGTATAAATAAAATGAGTTTTTATCAGATTAAACATGTTTTTGCTGTTTTTAGCAATATATAGCATCGGAAGGAGCATCTCTTTGACCAACAATCATGCTGCTCGGCGCAAGCTGGACCTACCTGTAATTCTGGTCCCTCTGCTGATTATTTTCACCATCTGCGCACTGCTGATTGCCTTCCCCGAAGAAAGTCAGCGCGTAATCGTTGAGGTGCGCGATTTCATTACGGACACCTTTGGCTGGTACTATATATTAAGCGGCCTGCTTTTCTTCCTCGCCGGAATGTACATTGCCTTTTCAAAGCGCGGCAATATCCGTCTGGGCAACGCAGAAAAACCCAAATACGGCACTTTTGCCTGGGGCTCCATGGTATTCACTGCGACAATGGCAGCGGATATCCTGTTTTTTGCGCTGCATGAATGGGGATATTATTACACATCAGTTCCCCTTGATTTCGCTGAAATGACTTTGGCGCAGAAGCAGTTGTGGGCTTCTTCCTATCCGCTCTTCCACTGGAGTCTGATTCCCTGGAGCTTCTATATTGTCCCAGCTGCTGCTTATGGCTACATGTTCTTTGTCGACAGGCGCAACCGCCAGCGTCTGAGTGAAGCCTGCCGCCCCATCATTGGAAAGCAGGCGGACGGTGCTCTAGGCCATACAATGGATCTCTTCAGCGTGTTCGGTCTGCTGGCAGGAACCGCAACTACATTCTCTCTGTCCACACCGCTGATCACCCTGGCGCTGAACCGCGTCTTCGGATTCCCAGACAACAAGTTTACCGTTATCGGCGTACTGGTCGTGATCGCTGTAGTCTATACCGTTGCGGTTGTGTTCAGCTTCAAGGGAATCGCTTACGTGGCCAAACTTTGCGTGTGGCTGTACGTGGCGCTGGTCCTGCTGTTCCTGATCGGCAGTAATTTCATTTATACGCTGGAAACCAGCGTGACCGCAGTGGGCAATATTGCCAACAACTTCTTCCGTATGGCCACCTGGCTCGACCCGCTCAGACTGACAGCCGCCGAAGGCTCCACCATGGGCTTCCCCCAGCAGTGGACCGTCTTCTACTGGGCATACTGGATCGCATGGTGTGTTGCCACGCCGTTCTTTATCGGCAGGATATCCGAAGGCCGCACGCTGCGCCAGGTAATTCTCGGCGGTCTGCTGGCAGGTGCCGGCGCGACCACGATCTCCTTCATGGTGTTCGGCAACTTCGGACTGCACCTGCAGACTGAAGGCCGTATCGCCGCAGCGGAAATGCTTGCTCAGGGCACCCCGGCAAGCGAAGTAATCATCGAGATCTTCAATCATTTGCCGCTTCCGCACATTTCCATGGTAGTACTCGTACTGGCTATGGTCTTCTTCTACGCTTCAACTTTTGATGCGCTCGCCATGGTCATGAGCACATATTCCTACCGCGGGGATTCTCTCGAAGAACCAGGCAAGGGCATGAAAGCATATTGGTCTATGATCTTCGTTGTACTGCCCATCGGCCTTCTGTTCTCTGAGCAGGCAATGACACAGCTGCAGACCATTTCCATCATCGCCGCGTTTCCCATCAGCCTGATTCTGATCGTCGTTCTTGTCAGTTTCATGCGCACAAGCAAAAAGAGTATCTGATATCTGTTTATTATCTGTTGTCAACCATCAATCTAGCTAAGGAAGTGAACCCAGTGTCCGCCATCGCAAAGACGCCAAAGAGGCATTCACTGAAAAAGGGACAGCTGAAGACAGCCTTGCTGTTCTCGGCTCCAGCCATGATCCCTATGATCGTGTTCTGGATCTATCCCATTTTCCGCTCTCTGATGATCAGCCTGACAGACTGGGATTATATCAGTCCCACCTACAACATCGTCTGGTTTGAAAACTATGCGAGCATCTTTGACAGTTCGGGCTTTACCAAAGCCATAACGGTCACGCTTCTGTTCGCGGTGTATACAGTGATCCCCGCCATGGTGATCGGTCTCATGCTGGCACTGGTATTCCAGAAGCGTTTTCCCGGCCGCAGTGTGTACCGTGCCATGCTGTTCAGCCCGTGGGTCACCCCGACGGTAGCCGTGTCCATCGTTTGGATCTGGTTGTTCAATGTGGATCACGGCCTGCTCAACCGTCTGCTTACAGCTGTAGGCCTGCCCGCTTCCAAGTGGCTGTCCAGCCGTGATACCGCACTCGCGAGTGTCAGCCTGGTTACGGTATGGAAGTCTCTGGGATATACCATGATCTTCTATGCATCCGCGCTTGAAAAAGTCCCGCAGCAGCTCTATGAGGCAGCAAGCATCGACGGCGCCAATGGATGGCAGAAGTTCAAAACCATCACCTTCCCGGGCATTTCCCCCACGACTTTCTTCCTGAGCGTAATGATGATGATCAGCTCCCTGCAGGCTTACGACCAGATCCAGATTCTGACCCAGGGCGGACCTGCCGGAAGCACCCGCACGCTGCTTTATCTGTATTATCAGTACGCTTTCGAAAAGTATAAGATGGGCGAAGCCACAGCTATTGCCGCTGTACTGATGTTCCTGACGATCGGACTGAGCATCCTGCAGTTCTGGGGATCCAAAAAATGGGTCAACTACGAGCAGTGAGAGGAGGGAAGAATATGTCAGAAAAAATCGAAGTCATCAATCTTCCTGGCCGGATCAAGCGCAGGAAATTCATTCTCTCTCGCGTAGCTCTCTACACCTTCCTCACGCTGTTCACATTTGCCATGGCCTTCCCGTTCCTCTGGATGATGTCCAGTGCGCTCAAGACCAAGGACGAGGTCATGAATTCCTTCTCACTGTTTCCGAAACAGTGGATCTGGTACAACTTTGTTGAAGCCTTCAATGGCGCTGCTTTCGGCAGCTATATCTTCAACAGTCTGCTCACGGCTGTGTGCATTGTTGCTATCCAGGTCGTTAACTCCGCTATGATCGGCTATGCGCTGACACAGCTCGAGTTCAAAGGCCGCGGCGCGCTGTTTGCCGTAATCAT